>JAFZNL010000254.1 GCA_017550925.1 Lachnospiraceae bacterium
AATTTCATATTTCTTTTTCACACCCCCTTCCTGAAAAATCTCCCGCCTTCCTGTCCGATGAAACCACACAGCTCCATTTCTAAGAGTTCCTGTTGCATGGCAGAATAGGGAATGTCGGACCGTTCCATCAGTCTTTCATATACTTCCTGGCAGGTACGGGGTTCAAAATCAAGGGCTTCCCATATGGTTTTTTGTTTGTAGGACAGACCGGGTGGAGCAATGGATAACGATTCATTTGACTTACTATTTTCTTCTTCCTTAAGTTTACATAATTCCCCTTCCCCAATATTCTCGTTTTGTTTACATAATACAGATCCTCGTATCATATCAAGCGTCTCACCCAGATTCCATATAATCTCAGCTCCCTGGGAGATCAGGCGGTTGCATCCGGCGCTCAGCGGATCTGTCAGTCTTCCGGGAATTATGTAAACTTGCCGCCCCTGCTCCAACGCCATATCCACAGTGATCATCGTACCGCTCCGTTCCTTGGCTTCCACAACGATCACGGCATCTGCCAAGCCACTGATGATACGGTTCCTCATGGGAAAATTACCTGCAACCGGTTCCGTACCCGGTATGTATTCACTGATGATCCTACCTTTTTGTAATAAGGTCTCGTAAAGCTCACGGTTTTCTTTCGGATAGCAGACGTCCACACCGCTGCCGAGTACCGCCGTCACTCTCCCGCCGGCTTCCAGCGCCGCCCTCTGGGCGATCCCATCGATGCCCACAGCCATTCCGGAGATCAGTTCTATCCCCATTTGCGCGCAAAGTTTTCCGATCCGACCTGCCACCATCCTCCCATATTCCGAGCAGATCCGCGAGCCGATTACGGCGACGGTGGGATGCGGTTCAGAATCCGCTGTCATATCCTTGTTTTCGCAATTGTTTACATAACACTCTTCAGTATTCCATTTATCACCACCCTTTTCTTCGTGTTGTTTGTTTACATAATTTTCAACAGTTTGCTCGTTTGCTTCACTTAATATCGCTAAATTTCTGTTTACATAATTTCCAGACAAGATTTTCTCGTTCAGAGATTCCATTCCGATCCAGCGATTTACATAAGTACACCTGCGTACCGCCTCGCCCATCTCGTACAAAATCGCAGGTCTGTCGGGAATATCCATCAGCCTTATCGGATACTCTTCATCTTCTTCGCTGATGACCTTGATCCCCTTTTCTTTCAGGTTCTGCCAAAGCCTCACCGGCGAAACTGCCGTTCTGTTCTCATCAATTCGACCAAGGTCAGAGACATTGACCGTTGATGTCCCGTATTCCTTTTTCCATGCTGCGTGCAGCTCTTTCAGTTCTCTTGCCGGCATCTCGTAGATCTGCCTTGCACCACCTGCCATCTCCACAAGCTGTCTGTACTTTTTCCTGCCGATCCCCGGCACATGGTAAAGCCAGTTCTTATAAATAATATCCCGTTCCATCCCGTCTCCCTTTCTTTTCTCAGTTTATCGTTCTCAACTTCCTTCCCGCTTCGTCATCGCTTCCATCCCCTGATTCAGAAGCACCGCCTCGCTGACCTGCGCCCTGGTGATCACCGCCACCCCCTCCAGATCCGCTATGGTCCGCGCCAGTTTCCGGATGCGTTGGTATCCCCTGATGCTGAGCTGTTTTTTATCAAAAACAAAAGCCAGCAGTTCCTGGGCGCTTCCTTCCATCCTGGCATACGCATCTAGTTCTTCATTCGAAAGTGCCGAATTGAACTTTCCCTGCCTGGCAAGCTGCACCTCCTGGGCTGCAGTCACCCGTGCCCTGATCTCCTCGCTGCTCTCCGCAATGGTCTTGTCCGTCAGCTGCGCCCATTCGATTTTCCCCACTTCAACACTGATATCCATCCGATCGAGGATTGGTCCGGACACACGCTTTAGATACCTTTGCACCTCATGCTCCTTGCAGTTGCACTTTCTCCTGTCCGGATAAAACCCGCAGGGACAGGGGTTCATGGCTGCCACAAACATAAAATCACACTGATAATCACAGGCATATTGATTACGGATCAGGCGGATCTTTTTTTCCTCCAGGGGCTGTCTGAGAAGGTCCAGTTTTTCCCGTCCAAACTCCGGCAGTTCATCCAGAAACAGCACGCCCTTATGTGCCATGGTGATAGCGCCGGGCATGGGATGAGATCCACCTCCGGTAAGTGCCGCTGGCGTGATGGTATGATGGGGTCTTTCATAGGGTCTCTCAGTGATCAGTCCTGTCTTGGCATCCAAAAGTCCCGCCACAGAATAAATCTGCGTCACCTCCAGACATTCTTCATAGGTCATCTTCGGCAATATCGTCGGAATCCGCTCTGCGATCATGGATTTGCCACTGCCTGGCGGTCCGAACAGAAGCAGGTTGTGAAAACCCGCCGCCGCAATCTCTGCCGCCCGCCTCGCCTGCTGCTGGCCGCAGATCTGGGAGAAGTCGGGGCGGTCGGAGATCTGATGATTCTGCGTGTTTACCCCTTTTTTACTAATGTCAGCGTCCGATTTCTCTTCGCTTTTAATATTTGCCAACTCTCCGTTCCACTTTTCCCTGTTTTCCGACTTGCAGATCTCATATGCCTGCCTTAATGTATCTGCCGGATAGAGACTGATGGTCTTGACATTCTGGGCTTCAAGCAAGTTTTCCCTTGGCAAGATGCAGTTTTGTATTCCCTCTTTTGATGCTTTGAGCAGGATCGGCAATATCCCTTTTACGGGTTTCACTTCACCGTCCAGACCCAGTTCGCCGATGATCAGAGTCGAATCAATGAAACTCTTCCTGCTTTCTTCATTCTTTTCAGCATCTTCTTCTGTCATTTCCTGTTCATCTCCTTTTGCGCTTTTTTCCACTCCTTTTTCCGACTTCCCATTTTCATCCAATGCCAACAAAATCCCTATAGCAACCGGCAGGTCAAATCCGCTGCCGTCTTTTCTGATATCTGCAGGCCGCAGGCTGATAGTCACCCTTTTGATTGGCAGGGAAAAGCCGCTGTTTTTGATCCCGACACGCACCCTGTCTCTGCTCTCTTTTACTTCATTCGCCAAATAGCCGATCATCTCCATGCAGGGCAGGCCTTCCGAGATGTCCACCTCTACCTGCACCAAAAAACTATCCAGGCCGCGAAATGCGCCGGATATCACTGATTGATACATGTTTGCTCCTTTCTTAATCGCTTCGAACCTGCGAAGGATTCATCCGTTCAAACATGCAGTATCGAAAGGTCCGCTTGCCCCGAGGTTTATTTACTTAAAAATCCACGAAAAAACACTTCCGGAACCGGAAGTATTCAGATCAAAAAAGAATGATTGTATTATATTAAATGACCGGGGAAAATGCAAGACACTTTCCCCGGTATTTCATGATTTCCCATATTATCTTTTGAAACACTCTACAGTGCCGCCACGCTGCCGCCGAGTCGTTTGATCTCAGCTTTCAGTTTTTCAATCTGCTGATCTTTCTTTGCAAGCTGTTGATCTTTTTCCGACATCTGCTGATCCTTCTTTGCAATCTGCTGATCCTTCTTTTTCAACTGCCTGTCGCTATTCTTGATCTGTTGATCCTTCTTTTTATTCTCAGCATTCAATACCGCGATCTCTTTATCTTTCTTTTTTTCCATCGCCTTTACGGCTTCTTCTTTTTCTTTTTCAAACATCATGCCTACTTTTGTCATAGTCAATCTCCTCCTTAACCGCTCTTGTATCTCCTCCGAATAGATTCTGTTTCCCGCAACGCACATTCCACTTAGCAGAAACCGTCTATCATCATCCTCTAATTGATCCGTCAGTTCCAACATTTTATTTGCTAACTTCTGTTTCTCTCGTTTTCCTTTCACTGATAGCGGAATAATGACATATTCCATCAATTCCCAATCTGTCAGCCTCACTCCGGCTTCAATTTTATCTTCCAATTTCCGTACAATCTCATCCGTATGTAATTCTGATAAAAATGCCTCTTGTACAGTAATTTTCGCACTTCCCAGATCCAAGTCAGGTTTCGTACTGCCGGCTTTCACATCGCCCGTATAGATAACGATCACTCGGATCCGATTCGGTATTTTCCGTCCCCATACTTTTCGAAGTTCCGTCAGTTCTTTAATCGCATCCTCAGACATTTTCTCCGGATCGATCTTTATCTTCTCATATCGCGTCAACACCTGAGTGACATAACGCAAATACTTTACTTTAAGATAAATAGTATATTTGCTCTCATAGTCCACGATGCAAATAGAGTTGTCTTCCAGCAAATACAAATTGTCCGAAAAAAGTTCATTGGCCATGATCACCGGGAAATCAACGCTTAAATATCTGCTGATGCGTGGGATCTCTATCCCGTATACCTCAAGTGACTTTCCCGCCAGACCTTCGGCAAAATACTTAGACAATACGTCTTTGTTTTGATAGGCAATGCCATTATCCATTTGCGCTTTCCTCCTTTTTTCCCGGGGAGAAAAACACTTCCGGCGCTTACCCTCCCCGTAATATTCTTTGTTGTGGAATACACAGCGAGAGTAATGTAAAAAATCAGAATGAATTGAATTATCAGAAACTACTATATGTTGTCATCGCTGTTTCACTCATACTATCATGAAGGAAAAATCATTGCAAGACGTTTCTGAAAAGAATGAAGAACTGCATAAACCGGCAGTAATATACAGTCACAGAAATGCTATGAATCAGAGCAAAAAATCCGCCCGGATGGGATTGCTGACGCTCATGCCATCCGATGTCAGGAAAAGTCTGTCGTCATCGATTTGCAACATACCCATTTGAATATAGCGGTCGATCACATCGCCATAGACATCGTTGGCCGCCTTCCCAAAGGTTTTCTCAAATGCTGAAAGAGAGATTCCCCTGGTTTGTCTGAGTCCCAGGAACATTGTTTCTTCCATTTGTTCTTCGATGGAAAGATGTATGATCTCTTCTCTTAGATCCTCAGCTTTTGCAGGTAAATTATCATCGGAGTCAGACAGTTTAACTTCGGAGTTCATAGCATTCCCTGTCAGTATGCCAAAATAGTTATGTAAACTATTTGTGTTTTCCCATCTCACATTTTTCATACAGGAAGCTGCACCGATCCCGAAGCCC
>JAFZNL010000255.1 GCA_017550925.1 Lachnospiraceae bacterium
AGAAATGCACTGAAGGGCAAAAGATCAGATGAAAATCAAGGGCTGCTTTTATGGCAACCCTTGATTTATTTGAACAGAAAAAGAATGTCAAAAAAGGAATTGATCGATTATATTGAAATCGCAAGCTTGACAATGATCCAGCCGAATACAGTGATAATAAACAGCGTCCATGATATAAATGCAAATCTGTTTGCGGATAGTATCAGGTGATCAGCCTCTGACTTTGATACATTTGAAATCAAATGATAATATATCCATAAAGCCCAGTAAATCCGGGCATAAAAGAAACCTCAGTGATCTATCTCACTGAGGTCTTTTTCAGCAGCGCTACAAGGATTCGAACCTTGAAATGACGGAGTCAGAGTCCGTTGCCTTACCATTTGGCGATAGCGCTGTATGTTCCCGCTACAAGAGAAGAGTATATTCTATTTTTGAGAAAAATGCAAGAGAAAATTTTGTATTTCTGTATTTTTTCTTTTTTTTATGGTACAATCTGTATAGTTATGACTTGAAATATGCGCATTTACACAGGTTGGATCTAGATTTGTAAGCTATTAAACAGATAAAAAGGAAATACAAATGAAGTGTGTGGTTCTGGCCGGAGGCAGTGGTGATGCCCTTTGGCCGTTATCGAGAAGAAATTATCCGAAACAATTTATCCATTTGAATTCCGGAAGAAGCCCCTTTCAGGAGGCGGTTACCCGGAACCTTCCCTTTTGTGACGAATTTCTGATCTTGACTTCCGTAAAATATGAGAATATTGCTCGCAGCCAGCTTGCGATGTTTCAGGGACTGAAGTACCGTTTCCTGCTCGAAGAGGTGGGGCGCCAGACGGCACCCATCGTGCTTTTGTGCGCTTTGCTTTTGGAACCGGATACGGAAATGCTGGTGGTTTCCTGCGATCACGTGATCGGTTCGGGTGATTATAATGGTGTGATCTTGGAGGGACAGCGGCTGCTGGTGCAGTCGGCGGAAAAGGGCGAAAAGCAGATCGTAGCCATAGGCTGTCCGTTTTCCAAGGAACAAACAAATGAAAGCCATAATTTCTTTGATCTTTATGATGATGGCAGAGTGGATTATCTTCCCGCGGGCAGATTCACAAAAGGAGATTGTGACAGCGGCCAGGGCGGTATGATTCCGGATGGCGGCGTGAACAGGTTTGCAGACAGCGGAATCTTTTTGATCAGGGCAGGCGATTATTGTGAGGCTATCAGGAAAAGTAAACCGAAACTGTATGATGCCTGCCGGGATGTATTTGAAAAAGCGATCAGTCAGGCACGCGTGGCACAGGTAAATGAGGTTCTTTTGCGCGGATATGAAAAAAACGCTTCTTCAGATAACAGCAAGGTGGATCCTTATGCTGACGAAGTGAGCAGAGTGGTGTTCTTGGCTTCTTTCATGGAACAGGTATCTTCTGTTTCCATCGGGGATGCGGTGTATGCACCCTGGTCTGAGCAGGGGAGGGTAAAGGTAGCAGTTGCTAACTTTGAATGGCACAGGCTCCTTTCACTGGAACATGTTGCGGACCTGTGGAAGGATAAAAATGAACGGGTGATCAAAAACGGCAGTGAGCACACCCGCGTGATCAATCATACGGATGATAAACTGGTCGTCTTAAATGATGCAGATCACCTACTGGTTGTCTGTGACAAAGACGCAGTTTATATCTCTTCGGAAAATGAAAGCGGACAGATCAAATCCATCCTTGCGGAAACAGAGGATGAAAGCCTTCTGCCATATTTTGACGAAGGGGACATTTTTTATACCACCTGGGGCTGTAAGGAAACGCTGACCAGAAATCCGAACTACATGGTCAAGAAGTTGACAATATTGCCCGGACGCAGCATTTCCGTCCATAAGCATGAAAAAAGGTCCGAGCATTGGTCGGTTGTCAGTGGAACTGCAACCATTACAATGGATGGGGTTGAAAAAGAGTATCAGAGAAATGAAAGTATTTTTGTGCCCATCGGTTGTTATCATGAGATCCGCAATGACTACGCAAGGGAATTGGTTGTGATCGAAGTCAGCGTCGGCGAAAGCGTGGCAACTCCGGGCGTGGATATGATCCACGCACCTTCAAATGCAGATGTGGGTGACCATGAAAATCTGTTGAAGCATGAAATGCTCAATGCGCCGATCGTCCGCCTGCTACCTGCTTACAAGGATTACATCTGGGGCGGCAACAGGATGCGTTCCTTATTCGGCATGGGTGATGAGAATATGCCCGTTTTAGCTGAAAGCTGGGTGCTTTCCGCCCACAGGGATGGAAAAAGCGTTGTTGTTACAGATGAGGTACAGGAATGGGAAGTATCGGAAAAATCGGGTGGCCAATCTGCGAAAACAGCACAGCTGCCGTTTGACCAATATGTCAAACATCTTGATGAAAATGCCCTTGGCTGGAAGTCCCAGCCCTATGAGCGTTTTCCCATCCTTGTGAAATTCATCGATGCAAAAGAGTCCCTATCAGTACAGGTCCATCCTGCTGATACCTATGCCCTAGAACATGAAAATGATTACGGCAAAAATGAAATGTGGTATGTCATGGATGCCGCTGAAGGAAGCTTTATCTATCTCGGTTTTGAGAAGGATACCAGTCCCGGTGAGGTAAAGCGCCGGATCGCTGAGGGAACGCTGACGGACATCCTGCATAAGGTGCCTGTGAAAAAAGGTGATTCCGTCATGGTGCCTGCCGGATGCGTCCATGCTATCGGCGGCGGGATCCTGATCCTGGAGGTTCAGCAAAGTTCCAATGCAACCTACAGGTTATATGATTATAACAGGATTGATGCAAATGGCAATCCGAGGGCGCTGCACTTGGAAAAAGCGTTGGCGAACATGGACTATTCTGCCTGCACACTTTCGGTAGACCCGGTTGGCGCGCTTGAACGCATGCGGGGGTATAGAAGGCTGGTCCTTCAGCATTGTAAGTATTTTTCAGTTTCCAAGCTTGCTGTGGACAGTGTAGCTGAACTGGTGATGGATGCATCGTCGTTCTATTCCATCGTGGTTTTATCGGGAGAGGGCATCATAGAAACGGAAATGAACGGAGAAGAAAACACTGCGATCATTCGAAGGGAGAACTTTAGGTCCGGTGACAGTTTCTTTTTGCCGGCCGGTCAGAAAATTGTGCGGATCAAGGGCGAGTGCGAAGTGATACTCAGTCACATTTAATATTTTACCAAGGAGAGAAAGCATGAATGTAGCGATCATCATAGCAAGCGGCAGCGGTCAGAGAATGGGACAGGATATCCCGAAACAGTTTATCAACGTCTATGATAAACCGGTGCTTTTGTATACGCTGGAGGGGTTCCAAAAGCATCCCGAGATCGATGCCATCGAGGTTGTGACACTGGAAGGCTGGCATGATATCGTATGGGCATATTCCAAGCAGTTTAATATTACAAAGCTGAAGTGGGTAGTAAGCGGTGGTGCTACCGCACAGGAGTCCATCCGAAACGGCGTTTACAATCTGGAAGGCGTTGTCGGCGATGATGATATTACCATCATACATGACGGAATCCGTCCGCTGGTGGATGAAACGGTATTATCGGATGTGATCGTAAAGTGCAGGCAGTACGGAAATGCGGTGACAAGCCTGCCTTATAATGAGCAGATCTTTGTGGTGGATGATGAGGTCAGTACCGTCAAGTATATCCCGAGGGAGACCCTGCGACGCGTATCCACGCCCCAGGCCTATACCTTCAAAATGTTAGCAGATGCTTACCATGAGGCATATGAAAAAGAGATCGGTATCTACGGTTCGGCCTATACAAATACCATGATGGTAGAGCTTGGGCACAGATTGTATTTTGCAGCCGGATCAGATAAAAATATCAAATTGACGACCAAAGATGACTTGGAGATGTTTAAGGCGTATCTGAAGTCGGACAAGGACAATTGGCTGAAATAGCAAATAACTTCCATTGAGAAAAAAAGAGAGAGTATCAGAGTTTATGGATCGTAATAGTTTATATGAAAATGAACTGTACATAGATGATGTCAGATACGTTGCCGCCCTTTCGCTTCCCTGGGAAAAACTGCAGGGGAAATCCCTTATGCTATCCGGTGCAAGCGGGATGATCGGCAGCTTTCTTGTGGATGTGATCCTGCAGAAAAATGAAAGCGGCCTCGATTGCCATGTATATGCCCTTGGCCGCAGTCCGGAGAGGTTGAAACAACGTTTTTCAGGCTGGGAAGGATCGGAGTATTTACACTGCATTCCTTATGATGTCAAACTGCCGATCCGAGTGCAGGATTCCGATGATGCGGGGGCCGGTTTTCCGGATCGTATGGATTATATCCTGCATCTTGCATCCAACACGCACCCGGTCCAGTATGCGACAGATCCCATTGGAACGATCACGACAAATCTGACAGGGCTTCAAAATATGCTGGACTATGCGGAACGCAGTCAGGCGGCAAGGGTTTTGTTTGCTTCATCAAATGAGATTTACGGGGAAAACCGCGGGGATGTGGAACTGTTTTCGGAGGATTACTGCGGATATATCGATTCTAACAGTTTGCGTGCCGGTTATCCGGAAAGTAAACGATGCGGCGAGGCGTTATGCCAGGCATACAGAAAAGCAAAAGAGATGGATATTGTGATCCCGCGACTGACACGGTCTTACGGACCGACCATGCTGATGACGGATACCAAAGCCATCAGCCAGTTCATCCGAAAGGGCGTGGCCGGTGATGATATCGTACTGAAATCCGAAGGTACGCAGCTTTACAGTTATACTTATGTGGGAGATGCAGTCAGCGGACTGCTGACGGTCCTGCTCTGCGGAGAGGACGGAGAAGCCTATAATATTGCAGATGAAGCATCGGATATTATGCTGAGGGACCTGGCGGATATTATTGCCAAAGAAACTGGGAAACAGGTGGTATTTGAACTACCGGATGCAACGGAATCAGCCGGTTACAGCAAAGCCACAAAAGCTCGTCTTGACGGCAGTAAATGCAAGGCTCTTGGCTGGAAACCTAAGTATGAGATCAAAGAAGGGCTCTCCAGGACAATACGGATACTGAGAGATCTGTGAGAAGGGAATCATACTGCCTCGCAACCGAATGGTCACTGATGATGGGATGCTATATTCGAAAAATCATTTTGATGTCTTCTCAGATGGATGTGAAAAGATCTGTGAAACCAGTCCGGAGCATATTTTGATCAGCGCATGCCATACAAGTCCGATCAGGATTGATGCAAAGAAAACAGCGATCCGGAAGCCTACGGATTTTTGCAGCAAAATGCCGGTAATCTCGCCCCAGTACTTGAAGATATACAGATGTGCCAGGAAGATCTCCAAACTGGCAGCTCCGATCAGTTCCAAAGGTTTTAAAAGAAGACTCTTCGGATTCTTCGTCAGAGCAAAGAGTCGGCAAATAAGCAGGGAAAAAGGTACGGTCATGGGGATCAGCGCATGCCACCAAAGACCGTAATCCCAAAGCACATCGACGCTGCAATTTGATAATACAAAAAAGTGAATAGTACCAAAGACTGCAGTGATGCCAAGGCAGATGGCAAGAGCTTTTTTGGAAAACTCTTTTTTGGTCACCTCGTCGCCGCTTGCCATATACATACCGAGAAGGAAAGCGGGGATTCGGATGAAGGTGATCAAAAGGTCCCTGTTTCCGAAATAACTGTAAGCTGCAATCCATGAGACAGCGCACAGGATACCGCAGGTAGTTAGCTTATGCTTACTTTCTTTTAAGAAGGAGAAGGGGATCGGCGCGATCAGGTAATACAGGAAGATAGTATAGACATACCAGTTTCCCTGATTGCCTAGCTGGGCGCGAAAGCCCTGGAAGGTCAGAAAGCCGATGATCTCCTTCAGGGAAAAAGTCAGACCAAAGACCATCTTGTCAATGATGATATGAGCCAGCAGAAAACTGCCCCAGACAGGCATCAGTTTTCCCAGGCGCTTCAGGAAATAATCCTTTGTCGTGTTGCGACTGAGGGAGTGGTACAGACCGAAGCCGCTGAGCATGAAGAAGATGTCCACGCTGATGTGGGCGGCGAGCTGCAAAAACCGAAAGGGTTCCTGCGTGGCAGTAAGCCCGAGAAGCATGGCGTGATTATACATAACCCACAGTGTGGCAAGACCCATCAGGGGTGTTCTGTATTGTGATATCAATGAGTAAGGTGTGTTGTTCGTTTTCATACCACTAAATGTATCACAACTGATATGAGAATACAACATTGAAACAGTGTATTCGAAATAAGAACCGGGCATGAGACAGCGTCATGTCTGGTAAGAAAATATGATGCCAAAAATAAATTGTAAATATATGAAAGGGAAACGGAAATGGAGAAAAATGCGAAGATTTATGTAGCCGGGCACAGGGGCATGGTGGGATCCGCCATTGTCAGAAGGCTGCAAAAGGAGGGCTATGAGAATATCATCACAAGAACTCACGCTGAACTGGACTTGTGTGACCAGGCAGCAGTGCGGGAATTCTTTGAAAAGGAAAAACCGGAGTATGTGTTCCTGGCAGCGGCGAAGGTAGGCGGCATTGAAGCAAACCAGAGTGCGCTGGCGGATTTTATGTATGAAAATATGATCCTGGAGATGAACGTGATCCATTCGGCATGGCAGAATGGCTGTAAGAAACTGGAATTTCTGGGATCCTCCTGTATTTATCCGAGAATGGCACCCCAGCCTATGCCGGAAAGCTGCCTTCTGACCAGCGAACTGGAAAAGACAAATGAAGCCTATGCGCTGGCCAAGATCTCGGGACTAAAGTATTGTGAGTTTTTGAACAGGCAGTACGGAACGGATTATATTTCCGTTATGCCGACCAATCTGTACGGACCCAATGACAATTATCATCCGACCCATTCCCATGTGCTGCCCGCCCTCATCAGACGTTTCCATGAGGCGAAGGAAAGCGGCGCACAGTCTGTTACCTGCTGGGGAGACGGCAGTCCCCTTCGTGAGTTTTTGTATGTGGATGACCTGGCGGATCTTTGCGTGTTTTTGATGAACAATTATAGCGGAAATGAAACGGTGAATGCCGGTACCGGCAAGGAGCTGACCATCAAGGAACTGACAGAACTGGTGGCAAAGGTTGTGGGATACGAAGGCAGGATCGAATGGGATCCCTCCAAACCCAACGGCACACCGAGAAAGCTTTTGGATGTATCCAAGGCGACAAAGCTTGGCTGGACCTACAAAACAGAGCTGGAAGACGGCATCCGGCTGGCCTACGACGATTTTCTGAATAACCCGATGCGTGCAGAAAGATAGAAATGAAATAACAGTGACAGAAAAGGAGAATCGATCGGTTGTATATATGACCGGTCGAGTATGAAGTATATGAACGTAATCTTATTATCAGGCGGTTCCGGAAGGAGGCTCTGGCCCCTTTCCAATGATGTCAGATCCAAGCAATTTTTACCCGTTTTTCAGCGGGAGGACGGGGCTTATGAGTCCATGGTACAGCGGATGTACCGCAAGATCAAAGAGGTGGATCCGGATGCGCAGATCACTGTGGCAACCGCAGAATTTCAGGTGCCGCTCTTAAAAGAACAGCTTGGAGAGGGCGTGGGGATTTCCATCGAACCTTGCAGGCGCGATACCTTTCCGGCTATTGCCCTGGCTACGGCTTTTCTTCGTGATAAGCTGGGGGTGGATGAAAAAGACAGTGTTGTGGTTTGCCCTGTGGATCCTTATGTGGAATCAGACTATTATGAGATGCTCAAAGCCCTGGCTGACCGTGCGAAGGTATCGGAGGCGAATCTGGTGCTGATGGGAATGGAGCCTACCTATCCCAGTGAGCTTTACGGCTATGTGCTCCCGGAAACGGGAGAGCCCTTAAGTAAGGTGTCTGCCTTTAAGGAAAAGCCGGATGCAAAGACGGCAGCGGAGTATATTGAAAAAGGCGCACTCTGGAACGGCGGCGTTTTCGCTTACCGGATCGGCTATGTGATGGACAAGGCAAAAGAGCTTCTGGACATCGACCTCTACGATGATATGTTTGCTGGTTATTCTGACTGCAAAAAGATCAGTTTTGACTATGCGGTGGCAGAAAATGAGCCCCTGATCGAGATCATGCGCTTTGGCGGCTCATGGCAGGATCTGGGCACCTTTGATATGCTGACGCAGGTTCTGAAACCGAATGCCATCGGATGGTCCATCATGGATGAGTACTGCGAAAATGTCCATGTTCTCAATGAAACGGATCTGCCGGTGCTTTGCATGGGACTGAAAAATGTGGTGGTTGCCGTGTCGAAAGACGGCATTTTAGTGGCAGACAAGGATCGCAGCGCCGCGAGCAAACCATTCGTGGACAAGATCATGGACAAAAAATGATAGGGTGTAATCCGATAGGAAAATCCATAATCAGGAAACGGCGGAAAAATTTAGATAGTGTGTTAAACAGGGGAAAAACATATGAAAAAGAGTAGGATTCAAAAAGGCATCAGACTGATACTGCTTTCTGTTTTTATGACAGGGGTATTCTTCGCTTTCCCAAAGAAAGCGCTGGCAGATACTTACAATGTCTGGGTCGGAGAGGACCAGTTTTCAGATAGTCAAAAAACGATCTATGATAAAAACGGGACGGGAACGGCTACCTATGATCCGGAGAAGAAAACACTGACGTTTCAGAACTTTAAAGGTGTCAAAGCTCCATACATAAGCGGCAAGAAAACCTATATGGTTTATGCAGACACGGATTCCCTCACGATCCTGGGAGATGCAACGCTTGCGGATAAGAATATTGACTATGGGATCTACCTGAAATCCAGTGATAACTGTGAGATTGACAAGACTGCTGCGATGAGTATTGAGGCAAAGACCATTGCGATCAGTACCACAAAAGCTTTGAATATCAGCGGGAATCTGACTTCTTTTTCCCGCTTGAGCGGTGATACGATTGTCAGGGAAAGCGGTGTGTTACAGCTTGGCAGCGAGGAAAGAGCAAATTATAGCGATTACGTTTCGAATCTGACGGTTGAGGGAAAAGCAAAGGTATACGGTACCCTCAAAATAAGCTATACGTCCGGTTTGAAAGTGTATGGGGAACTGGATGTATCGGACGGTATTGAAGGTGCGGATGGCCGTATCACCGTTGATGGCGGCAAATTGACTGTGGAGTCAAGTGCAAAACGGGCACTTTTGTGTAACACTTTTACAGTTGTTGGGAATAGTACGGTTCAGATAACAACCACCGATTATACTGGTGCTGATGCTTATGCGGTGATTACATCCAATTTTACCTGTAAAGGCGGCAGCACACAGATTGATTCTTCCTGCGGAGGAATTAAAGTTAGTACGCAGATGGAGATGCAAGAAGGCACACTTACAGTGAAGGGTGATACCACTACATTGGAGAGCGGTACCGGGTGTATCGGAATTTGTGCAAGCAGGTTTTCACAAACGGGTGGAACGCTTTCTGTCAGTGCCCACGAAGGGCTGATATGTCAGGGAGATATCCTGGAGCTGAATGGTGGAACATTCGCAGCTGATTGTACGCAGTATGCGGTCTTCTGCAAATATAAAGACCACTTTAAGAAAGCCGTCGATATGGAGATCGAGGTTCCGGAAAACGGAATCGTTAAGGATGATGGAGACAGTTGCTGGATCGCAAAAGAGGATGGCACAGTTGCGACAAAAGTAGAGTTGAAAGGTCCGCAGTATTTTGATCTGTGGATCGGCGGAACACAGATATCCAGTAAAAATATGGACAATATTGAAAATATCCTGGGCGGTGGAACGGCCACTTTTGATCCGCTATCCCAGGCCCTTCGTTTTGACGGAAATGTGACCGGCATCTCGGGGGCATATACGTTATCTTCCGGGGATGATGTCCTCATTTATGTGGGCGGATTGATAGATACGCTGACCATCGAAGGAGATTTTAAAATATCCTCGGCAACCACTCCCTATGCGGTGTATTTTAGCGATTCCAGGAGAAACAGAACCCTGATCATCAATGGCAATGTGGATATGAAAGGATCAAAGAGGGCTGTCTGTAATGAACACGGTAAATGTGTGATCAACGGAAGTGCCGTGATGTCGGGAGCAGATTACGGTTTGCATACAGGTACGTTGGAAATGGGTGAAAACGGCTCTCTGGTGGCTGAAGCAACAGCAGAGGAGGGAAGGGGAGTTTATATAGAGGAACTGCTTACATTAACGAAAGGAAGCATAAAAGCGACAGCGCTTGGAGCAAAGGGAATCGGATTCCAGGCCGAATCCGGTATCCGGCAGGAAGGCGGCAGCCTGGAGGCAGTGGCAAAAGGACAACAGGGACGTGGACTGATTGTTTCCGGTGAGGAGAATCTGACCCTGACCGGGGGCGTTTTAAAGGCAACCGGTGATGCGCAGGGAGCAATCGGCTGTAAGATCAGCGGGGAAGCATCCCTGAATCTGGAGGGAGGCCAGATGCAGGTTGATCTGACCAATGACGAGATCCAGGATACGTTCGCAATGGCCTGCACGAAACCTGTTACGATCAAGAGCGGCTCCCTGACAGTAGACTCCCTGTCCTGTGGTATGACAGCGGCGGGCATACAGCAAAGTGACGGAAAGGTTTCGGTAAGCGCAAAAGGAAGTGTTGGTGTAGACTTAAGTGGTGACGGTCTTACGATGCAGGGCGGAGAATTTTCGGCATCGTCAGCCGGTTATGGGATCCAGGCAATGAAACTGTATCATCGCGGCGGGAAACTCGATGTAAGCGGAGAGAGAGCGGCAGTTTACCTGCTCGGTAAGGACGGTCTGTCCTATGACCCGGATCTTATCTCCATGGAAAAGCCGACAGGCGGATACTTCGATGCGGAGCGGCATTCGGTTTGGTCTGACGAAGGCGGAATCGCAACAACTCTCAAACTGGTGCCGATCGTAAAGCCTGCAGAGGAGCCGGAAGAACCCAAGCCCGAAGATCCCACGATAATAGATAAACCTGAAACGCCCACCCCCGGTGGCGGTTCATCCGGTGGCAGCAGCCCGGGAGAAGCTGCAGATAAAACGCAAACCGGTAAGACAGGCACGGGAACGGGTACTTCGGATGCCGCAGAAAAGGTGGATTCTTCATGGGTTTTGGATCCCCAGGGACAGGTGTATTATCGCATTTTATCTACAAAGAAGAAAACCGCAGCTTTTGTGAAGCCGAAGAATGCACAAAAAAAGAAAATCACGATCCCGGCCAAGGTAACCCTGAATGGTAAGAAATATAAGGTGGTTCAGATTGATGCAGGAGCGTTCAAGAATAACGAAAAGCTGACGCAGATCACCATCGGCAAGAACGTCAAAAAGATCGGAAAAGAAGCCTTCTGCGACTGTAAAAAACTGAAGACCATTATCGTAAAGACCACTTCGCTGAAGAAGAAAAATGTCGGAAAGAACGCCTTTAAGGGGATTCATACAAATGCAAAGGCGAAGGTACCGAAGAAAAAGAAATCGGCATACGGAAAGATATTCAAAGCAAAGGGAATGAACGGGAAAAAACAAAAGATCGTTTCATAGCATGCAGGATGTGATATGATTTCTACAATGTAGATAAAATTGATCAGATTAGGAGGAAAGTAATCATGAAGGTATTTGTAACAGGCGTCGGCGGACAGCTTGGCAGAGATGTGATGAATGAACTGGCGAAGCGTGGTATTGAAGGGATCGGCAGCGATATCGCACCGGAGTTTTCCGGATTGCAGGATGGCAGCGCCGTCACCACCATGCCATATGTGCAGCTGGATATCACGGATGAGGCCATGGTGGAAAAAGTACTCTCTGAGCAGCAGCCGGATGCGATCATCCATTGTGCGGCATGGACGGCAGTGGATGCGGCAGAGGATGAGGAAAACAGGGCAAAAGTCAAAGCCATCAATGAAGATGGTACCCGCTTTATCGCACAGGCTGCAAAGAAACTGAATGCAAAGATGATGTATATCAGTACCGACTACGTATTTAATGGTCAGGGAACGGAGCCCTGGCAGCCGGACTGCAAGGATTATGCGCCGTTGAATGTTTATGGCGAGAGCAAACTGGCAGGGGAAAAAGCGGTCAGCTCGCTGGCAGAGAAATTCTTTATTGTCCGGATTGCCTGGGTATTCGGTCAGAACGGTAACAACTTCATAAAAACCATGCTGCGTGTGGGCAAAAGCCATGATGAAGTCAGGGTGGTATCGGATCAGATCGGAACACCCACTTATACGCTGGACCTGGCAAGGCTCCTTGTAGATATGATCGTGACTGAGAAATATGGTTATTATAATGCTACCAATGAGGGCGGTTTCATTTCCTGGTATGACTTTACCTGCGAGATCTATAAGCAGGCAGGTTATACTACGAAAGTAACGCCTGTCACAACAGCAGAGTATGGTTTTTCAAAAGCCGCAAGGCCTTTTAATTCCAGGTTGGATAAGAGTAAGTTATCAGAAGCCGGCTTTACGCCCCTTCCGGACTGGAAGGATGCGGTGCGCAGATATCTGGAAGTGCTCAGTGCGTCTGAAGGATAAAGAGGCTTGGATAGAATAAAACGGAAAAATAGCTGGTCCTATCCGGAGAATACAGATCGGTACCGGAAATAAAGCAGGATAATGGAGAAAATATGATGTATGATTATCTGATCGTGGGCAGCGGCCTGTTTGGTGCCGTGTTTGCCCAGGAAGCAAAAAAAGCGGGAAAAAGCGTATTGGTGCTGGAAAAGCGGGACCATATCGGCGGCAACATCTATACAGAGGATGTGGATGGCATCAGCGTCCATAAGTATGGGGCGCATATTTTTCATACCAATGATAAAAGGGTATGGGACTATGTAAATAGGTTCGTGACTTTTAACCGCTATACCAATTCACCGGTAGCAAACTATCACGGTGAGCTCTATTCTCTGCCGTTCAATATGTATACCTTCAATAAAATGTGGGGCGTTGTGACGCCGCAGCAGGCAGCGGATAAGATCGAGGAGCAAAGAAAGGCAGCCGGGATCACAGAGCCGAAGAATTTAGAGGAGCAGGCTATCAGTCTTGTGGGTACGGATATTTACGAAAAGCTGATCAAAGGCTACACAAAGAAGCAGTGGGGCAGGGAGTGCACAGAGCTGCCGGCCTTTATCATCAAGCGCCTTCCGGTGCGCCTGACCTTTGATAACAATTATTTCAATGCGCTTTATCAGGGCATTCCGACGGAAGGTTATACAAAGCTGATCGAAAGACTTCTCGAAGGGATCGAAGTGAAATGCAACACGGATTTTCTGGATCCCCTGGTTCGCAAAGAGTACGAAGCGAAAACAGACAGAATCCTGTTTACCGGCTGTATCGACGCCTATTTCGGACAGAAGTTAGGACCGCTGGCATACCGGAGCGTGCGGTTTGAAACGGAAAAGTTAGCAACCGACAACTTCCAGGGGAATGCGGTAGTCAATTACACGGACGGGGAAACGCCCTATACCAGGATCATTGAACATAAGTGGTTTACTTTTGGCAAAGATGAATACGGAAATGATTTGAAAGGAACCGTGATCAGCAGGGAGTACTCTGCAGAATGGAAGAACGGAGACGAGCCTTATTATCCGGTGAATGATGAAAAGAATAATTCGCTCTACGCAGCCTATGAAGAACTGGCAAGGCAGGAGGAAAAAGTGATCTTTGGTGGCAGATTGGGACGTTACCGATATTATGACATGGATGTCATAATAGGCGAGGCGCTGGATCTTGCACAGAAAGAACTGGGCTGAAATGCCTGTAAAAAATGAAGATTTTTTGAATTCTTACGTTGAAACATTGATTTTTCGGTTCGGATGTGTAAAATAGGTATAGTTGACATAAAGATATATTTGGATATACACGAAAGGATCGGAAAATGGGAAATAAGGATATGAAGACACGGGGCAGTAACAGACGCAGCAGAGTTTTAGCGGCAGTTTTGGCTGTCCTGTTTTTATGCGCGCAAGTATTACCGGTCATGGGAGCAACTGAAGCGAATCCTGTATCCGGCGATACCGGTAGCCTGGTGACGGAAGATATCACTGAGGAGGAAGCGTTACAGGAAGAATCTGTGAGCGAAAATATTCTCCCGGTGATGACGGAAGGCGTGATGACGCCGGAAGAAATTGAGCAGATCCGTGCAAATCAGAGAAAAGTAGAATATCTGTATTTGGAAAAAACAGAATTTACGGTTGGCGATGATAGCCATATCCTGCTCAGCATGGCGGCTGGCGAGGATGAGAGTTTTTCTGATGTGATGCTCCTGCTGAAAGAAGAAAAAAGCGGCAGCGATGTAGAGCTTAATTTGGACAAGGCTGACGGCGGCAATCTGGTCTTTTCCGTAAAAGAGCTTCCGGAAGGCATCTATACTTTTCAGGAGCTGACACTGATAAAAGAAGCAGCAGATACGCAGGAAGAAACAGATCCGGCAGTTGAAACAGTTAATCTGGCTGTGGATGAATGTACACAGGAAGTAGCATTTGGCGTATGGCAGCCAGCAGAACTCGTTGAAGATGATGCGGCCCAGGAAAGCGTTGCAGGATTTGAAGATATATCGAATAAAGGCAATTCTGCGGAAGTTGTTGATGACATGCAAGCGACCGAAACCGCCGAGACGACTGGATCAGAAGCGGTGACAAATGCTTCCGGCATGGCAGGAACAGCCGAAGAGATTCAGACTGTTGAAACCACCGGATCGGAAACAGGTGAGGAGCCGGCTAGCGCAAATGGTAAAACACAGACACCGGAAGCAATTGTGAAAGACGAAATAGCGGATGCGGCTGTGCAGGCACCGAATGCAGCTACGCAGCAGGGAACAGCCGATCAGCCGGCCGGTGAAACACAGAATGCAAGCGTTGATGCGTCGGAAGAAAGTATTGTACAGGTTTCTCCTTCCGGAGCGAGCGTCGAAGAAACAGCAAAGATGGTTGAAGAAGCGCTCCTTGCAGACGAGACGCTTTCTGTTGAGACAAAGAAGAAATCCAATGTCATCGTAGTGTTAGATCCCGGTCATGACAATACACATGCAGGTGCCAGGGCTAACGGGCTTTTGGAAGAGCAGATGACTTTTAAGGTGGCAACCTACTGCAAGCAGTATCTTGAAGAGAATTACTCTAATGTCACGGTTTACATGACCAGGAATTCAACAGCATGTCCGTATCCGGGAACTACATCAACGGATGATAATGCGGCCAGAGTGGCAGCGGCAGCATCGGTAGGAGCAAACGCTTATGTCAGCATTCACTTTAATACGACGGCAGCATCCTCGGGTTCATCCAACGGCGCTATGGTCTTTTATCCTAACGGAAACTTTAACGCAACGGTCAGCGCGTCTGGACGTACGCTGGCAACGAATATCCTGGCAGAGCTGATCAAACTCGGCCTGAACAACAACGGCGTTAAGATCTATAATTCAAGATCCGGAGATACCTATCCTGACGGCAGCTTGGCGGATTATTACGGCGTGATCCGCAGGAGTAAACTGTACGGGTTCCCGGGGATCATTATTGAGCATGCATTTTTGAACAATTCCCGTGATGCAGCATTCTGTTCTTCGGAAGAGAACTTAAAGAAGATGGGTATTGCCGATGCTGTGGGCATTGCAAATGCCTTTGCACTGAAGCAGGGTCCGAAAGTGGAAGAGGACGGCAAGATCGTCAATGATGAGGATTATAAACTGACCTGCGAACTGACCAGTAAAGAGAAGACCTGTGAACTGACGCTGAAGGGCACAACAAAGAAAACGAAGGGCGTGCATTTCCATGTGTACAGTTCTGAGGACGGTATGGATGATATCGAGTATTATGAGGGCGAAAAGGAGTCCAATTCCAAGTGGACAGCTGAGGTGCCCATCATTGATCACGCATCGGCCGGTGAATACAAGGTATTTGCCTATACGGTAGACGCCTATGGAACCGCTGAGAAGGTTGCATCCGGCTCTTTCCTGGTAACCGGTCCTTCCGCAGGATCAGCAAAAGTAACAAAAGTGAATAAGACCAAGTTCACGATGCATATCAATGCCTATGATGTAAAGGCACCGTCAGGGGTTGCGAAGGTACAGTTCCGTGTGGTCAACCTAAGCGGAGAACAAAAAGAAGAGATCATTGATGCCAAGAAGAAATCCGGCTGCTATCAGGCAGACAGTGATCTGAAAAAGCATGATAAGCATGGCGGGAAATACAAGATCGAAGTGATCGTGACCGATAAGACGGATATTGAAAAATCTGTGCTTGCCATCAATTATACAGTGGATTTGCCGGAGCCGAAGGTAACTGTAAGTCTTTCTTCGGCCCAGTCCAAGTTGATCATGAAAGCCAAGAATACCGAACTTCTCGGAAAGGTCACAAAGGTTAAGTTTAAGGTAAAATCTGTTGAAGCCAATAAAACCAAGACCTATACGAAAAAGACGAAATCATCTGGAGTTTATACCGTAAAAGCTGCTGTTGCGGATTTCGGAGCGGCAGGGGAATATAAGATCACGGCGTATGCCTATGTGGGCGGGAAATATGTTAAAGTCGGAAAGACGAAGAAAGTGACGGTTTCCGGTGTGTCGGGTGGTTTCTTAAACTATGCTGCTGACGGGACGACAAAGAGTATCCTGACCATTTCCAATATCAATTCGGATGCGGAAGTGGAGTCAGTCAGTGTCAAAGTCTGGCCGAAGGCTGACAAGGCAGAGGTACATACTTATAAGGCAAAACAGACTGACAATTCATGGGTTGTAAAAGTCAACGGGAAGTATCATGATTATCATGAAGGCAAATACAAATATGAAGTGACCGTGACTTTGGAAAACGGCATTTCCAAGCTTTTACTGAAGGGTGTGTTTGAACTCGGAAAAGATCCCACCCTCTACAGTATCGCAGGTGCCAGTGATGTGACCCTGGATCAGATGGTTGCTTACTTCCAGGCCCACGCGCCCTATCCGTCATTCTACAGCGGATCGGATGCCTCTTCCCTTCGTAAGTTCTGCAAGCTCTATATGGACGAATGCAATGTG
>JAFZNL010000256.1 GCA_017550925.1 Lachnospiraceae bacterium
AAAATCATTGATCAAAAGTGTGGCATTCGGATTGGTCTCCTTGGCAGCCGCAAAGACCTCTTTTACCAGCCCGATCCTGCCCTTTTCCTTACACAGTCTGGTGATAGCATTATCGTACTTATCAAAGACCGGCATGATCACAACTTCGTTGATCACATCCCAGGCATCGATCACGCCTTTAAACGCCGCCACGTCTCTGTGAATCCTGGCGATCTGTTTTTTCATGATCTCTTCATTGGAATACTGCAAAAGCCAGGGTGCGCAGACCGTATGCCAGCAAAGCGGATGTCCCTTCAGGGTCACACCTCTGCTTTTCAGCAGCTTTGCCGCTTCCATGGTCATCTTTTCAAAAGGTTTTCCCTCTTCCGGTTCATAGTTTCCCCAGTAAAAGGGAAGGGTTCCGAAATTGTAAAGCTCAAGCCACAGCTCATTGCGCTCTTCTAAAAACTTCTTCTCTTCTTCTGTTTCGGCATTCACCAGCGCCAAAGTGTGAAAAGCGCCGCAGCCAAAAAGAAAATCATTCCTGGTCTGATCTGCCTTCAGCGTCTTATTTGCCGCAGGCGTTCCGTCAGCGTTCGTAATCCGCAGTGTTACTGTTTGTTTGCGATGTTTGTAATCCATCATATCCCCCTCCTGATCCATAAAAAATTTGATCAGTTTTACTGATCGGACTTTGCACGTTCTGAGCCTCCCGTTTTTCCGGCTCAGGACGTGCTTATCCGTTTATCATTCTATAACACAGGAGGGGCTCCTTTCTACCGACACTTTTTAAAAAAGGGTATGATGAAATTCACAAAAAAGTAAGCCATGCCTTACCGTCCGCTTTTATGGGACCGGATGATCTCATCCACGATCCCGTAATCCAGCGCTTCTTCTGCCGTCAGGGTATAGTCGCGGTCACAGTCTTTTTCGATCTTTTCAAAACTCTGGCCCGTACATTCTTCAATGATCCCATACAGGGTCTTTTTGGTCCGCATCATTTCATTAGCGGCAATTTCCAGATCCGATGCCTGGCGCATGGTATTACCCAGGTTCTGCAACGGCTGGTGGATCAACACCAGGGAATGTGGTAAAATCTTCCGCTTTCCTTTTTCTCCGGACATCAGCAGCATGGCTCCCATGGACGCCGCCATGCCCACGCAGATGGTCTGCACCTTACAGCTGACAAGGTTCATGGTATCGATCATGGAAAGACCTGCTGTTACGCTTCCGCCCGGGCTGTTGATATACACTACGATATCCGCTTCACTGTCCTCATGCTCCAGCCTAAGCAGCGCGGTGTTGAAATGATAGGCCATGTTGTCATCGATGGGGCCATTGATGTAAATGATCCTGGTTCCTTCCAGCATTGCCAGTGCAACATTTCCCTCTTTTTGTTCTGCATTCATAAATGTGTTCATATGATTCCCTCCTTAATCAATTTATTGTTTTTAGCTACGAATTTACATATCGGACTTCACACTACCATCATTAATTTTTTTTGACTCACCACTTTCAGCTCCGGCTTTACACTGCTTCGCCCGAACTCTCCTGCAGCTTTTTCTGATAGGCCCGGATCTTCTTCCGGATATCAGCGCTCAGACTCTGCGCTTCCTGCTTCCGCCCCCGTGTCTGATCCTGCTCTTGTTCCTTCTTCTGTTCCTGTACATGACGCTGCAGTTGTTTCTGATTTTGCCGCTCCTGCTCCTGTCTCCGCCTTTGCATATTCCTGAATTTCCCAGCTGCACGGGCTGCATCCCTCTCCATTGCCCGGTAGATCTCCCCTACATCAAAGAGCTTTCTCCGGATCTTTTCATGGGGTGCCGGAATCTCCACAATCTGACCGCTTCCTTCCTCTCCGAAATCATACTCGCTGTAATCCGGCAGGTTTCCCATCATGGGACGGCACCGGTCATTGAGCACCAGGACCTCTCCCATCTCTAAATGCTGCAGCTGCCCGATGCTCACCAGCGGAACCCGTTCCCCGGTATAGGGACTGGCATAAAAGCCCACCAGCTCTTCTAACCGTCTTAAAAACGGAAGGTTGCGGCAGCTCATATAAACCCAGATTCTGCAGTTTGCCATCAGCGTTTCCCGTCCGGATTCCTGGTATTTCGCGGTCAGCTGATCCATGGACTGGCATACCAGGACAAAGCGGATCCGCCGGCTTCTGGCAGCCGTCAGCATGGAGTCAATGGAGGGCATTTTTGCAAAATTGGCAAACTCATCCAGCAAAAACGTCACCCGGTTGGGCAGCTCCCCATCCGGCTGATCATCCGCCAATGACACCAGTGCCGAATATATCTGTTTCACAAAGACAGTCGCAATGGGATACAGCGCCTGGGTATCGTCCGGCAGGATAAAAAACAGAGCCGTGGGCTTTTTCCCCAGATCGCTGACATCGATGGAGGACTCGGCAAAGAGATCCAGCATAGACTCATGGCTGGAATACAGTGAAATCATTGCCTCAAATTCAGACATGATGCAATTAGCTGTATTGGGCGCGTTGATAAAGACCACCGAAAGATTCTGAAAGATAGGGGATCCTTTCGGCAACCGCGTCATATAGCTGATCAGTGGCGGCGTGGGCATCTTATCCCTGTCCCCGTCTCTGTATGCCCGAACCTGGGCATAAAATTCTCTGGCCAGGATGGCCACATTCTCAAAGGTTAACTTGCCAAAATCGCTGTGCTCCAAGATCATAAGGGAGATCCCGCGGAAGATATTGCCGGAAGCGATGGCCCAATAGGGATCCCTTGCTGTGATCCCGTCCTGCAGAACATCCACAAGATCGGATAGCATCATAAGCGCCTTATCCCGGGATTCCTCATCCTCCATGTGATATAACTTGTCAATGAGCGCCAGAGGATTCCACCGGTCACCCCGGGCAGGACTGCGGAAATTCAGCACCTTCACATCATAGCCCTTCTTCCGAAGCGAGTCGGCCGTTGTCCGGTACAGTTCACCTTTCGTATCCGAAATGACCATGGATTCCCCGGTCTTTGCCAGCAGCCGGATCGTGGGCATGATCACCCGGCGGGTCTTTCCGCTGCCGGTATCTCCGATGACAAAGCAGTGCATTTCGCCATCCGACGCTGCATAGACATTTTCATCGACCTGCTCCATAGGAATGCCTGCTGCCTGAAGTTTGTCCTGCGTGGAATCCACAACAACCGAACTTTCCAAAAAGCGCTGCGTTGTTTCAAAGTTTTCCCCGCTGCGATTTACGTAATTAGGTAAAGGTATTCTTTTCATATACACCTCCTGTTTTACTGCCTGTATGCATGCCCTTGGTCAGCCCCGGGATTAATATCCCAGCCCCAGATACATGCCCTTTTTATTCCAGATCATGTCCACCTTATTTGCGGCTTCCTTCATGGGGGCCACCTCTCCTGCGTATCCGTTATTCTTCAGATACCTGACAAGAAAATCCGCATAATCATAACCAATGTATTTCTCTTCAAAATAGTTTTTCAGGTATTTTTCCACCTCACCCTTTACAGGCAGCGAAAGGTCTCTGATGCCTGACAACGTATAATCCGTCAGCATCTCTGCGTCCGGCAGCGGAATGTTGACCAGCCTGATCTCATCGTATCTTGCAAGATACTCATACATCTGCTTTACTTCGATTTTGTTATCCGAATACATAAACAGCTGAAAAACCATGTCCGGATTGTCATGCATATAGGCGATCAGTTTTTCAAAACCTGCCTCTCCGGTTTTCCCGATATAGCTGCTGATATCGATGGCAAAGCATCCTTCAAAGTTATGATTGCATGCAACTACACTGGGGGATTCAAAGAACCGCTCAAACACCAGCGGCTCCTTTGCATCCGGTCCGGGATAAGATAGCATCAGACCGTTATATTTGGGCTTAGAAAAAATCTTTTTTGCCCGCATGACCTCCCTTGTCTTGTAGTGAAAATATTCTTCAAATCCCACATCACCATTTTTCGGCAGAACCACCAGTTCATTCATGCAGCAGTTCTGCGGCGTCAGTTCATTTAATAATTCTTTTTTCAGTTTTTTCATAAGTATCATTCTCCCTGTTTTCAGAAAATCAGCACTACTTTGTTCCAAAAAAGCGGATACAAAATGCACCCCCGATCAGAAGGTGCATTTTGTTAACCTATGCTAACTGCACTGTCTATTCCTCATCGCTGATGTCGTTGACAAGATCGTTGATCTTCTCCAAGATCTCGCCAATCTCTTTTTTCTTAAACCGCCCGACACAACACTTGCGGATCGCATCATAGCCGCCGGACGCCGAACTCATAACGGCGTTGAAATAGATGTCCAGTTCATCCGGCGCAATTCCGTGCAGGGCAAGAAACGTGTACTCATACGTCATCTCACCGTCTCTCTCATCATATTTGAAACCGCCGAATCTCCTTGTGTAATTTTCAGTTGCCATTGCCTTGCACAGCAGGTATTCATAGATGGGATCCGCCTTGACCGGAAGACCTACTACAATGCGGCAGACTTTCGGATCAGTCTCAATAAAGATCCGTATGTTCAGAGTCGCATTTTTCATACTGAAACCCATTTCAAAAACACGAACTCCCTGCGCAACCGCACGCTCGCCATAATTCCATTGATGCGCATCCAGAAACTCCCGGACCGTGCCTGTCGCATCTTCCATATACTTCCTGTCTTCCTCACTCAGTCCATCATCAGGTGTCTCTTCCTCTGTCTCTTTCTCTTCCATCCTTTCCAGATATTCTGCAACATACCGTTGCATGATCTCTTCGATCTCTTCTTCCACTTCTTCCTCGGATGCATCTTCTCCGAGCTCTTCCCGCAATTCCTTCCGTTCCTGGACAATAGTTTTCTTCTTTTTTTCATGGCCTGTCTGCACATCACGGTCGTTCGTCTCTTCAAAATCTTTTTTCATAAGCGTTCTCCTCTCAATGCATTCGCGTTTTAAAGCTTCTGTTTTCGGGTGCATTAAAAGTGTAGAACACGATTTTGAAAACCGTAAGTGGTGAGCGAAAAAAAGTATTCAACTTCTGGTTTCATCTATTTTGAAGGTCTTACTACTGCCTTCTTCGGTTTCGGTTTTGCCTCTTCAAGCTGCTGCAGTTTTTCCTCCTGCTCTCGTGCCAACTTACCTTGCATCTTTTCCATCTTCTGCATGCATTTTCCGCTCATCAGATCATCGCAAAGCTGGGTTCCTGTCTTTTTGCCGCCAAAATATCCGTTTGCCATTTTTACAAAGGCGTCATTCTTCATGATCTCCTGCTTCAGCACTGCCGCTCCCATAACGTCAAAGACTCTGGCGCTTGCCTGAGATTTACCGTTGGCAAACTGATGAACGAGAACATCTGCCATCCTGGATATGGCCGCTTCCTTGTCCGGATTATCTGACGGTAGTTTTTCCATCTGTGCAAATTCCTGCATAGCCTTCATCGAATCCTCTGCCAGGCGGAGTTTCCTGAATGTCTTTAAGGATATCTTCTCCTCCGGCTTTTTATCTCGGTTCAAAAGCTCCATGAAACGCTTTCTTTCTTTGACCGCAAAATCTTCCAGTTTTTTTGCACCCTTCAGTCTCTCCTTGCCAGCTTCTGAAGAAGCGCCTTTCTTCTCTGTTTGATAGATACGCGCGTTGTGCTCAACCAGATCGATCTGATCTAAATATGCCCGCATCTGCTTTGTCGTCGGATTCAGACCCAATTCCCTTTTCACTCTGGAAAGTTCTTCGTAGGATTCCCGAAGCGCCTTATGCTCATCGGATTCCCTGCCGAAAAAGATCTTGCTCCGCTTGCTTTCAAATGCGCTTTTCCCTTCTACCGCTGCACCGATGACGAGCGAGCTGCGATCCCTGAGCGCTTCATAGACGGCCGGCTCTTTTCCCCTGGCAATGGCCACGTCCCGAAGTCTTGCCTGCGCAAGGAGATCCCTGCAGTTTTCCACCCCTGAGGTGTTGATAAAGTAGTTCTTTTCCAGTCCCGTCAGGATGAGTTTTTGCATCTCATTTAAGAACCTGCGCCGCTCATCCGGACCGGTTATGGGCTTTTCCTGAAAGGACTGATACAGGGCATCCATCTTGTCAAAATACTGCTCGCATTCCTTAGAAGGATACCTGGGCGGATCATACCTTTCAAAATCAGAAAACTTGGTTTTTTGCGAATACAGATAACTCCCCCTGCCGGACTGGCGCGCGTAGTTAAAAGAGGACAGTGCCGCCAGATCTTCGATGGGCCATCCGTTTTCCAGGCCGGAAAGCTGGGTTTCCAATGCGGCCTCGAGAGCATGGCATCCTCTTGCCGAATACTTTCCGAGCTGGAAAGGATCACTATCCGTGATGCCGAGTTTATGCAGCCGCTCAGCCTCCGGCCGGTTATTCATCACCGTGTCCGTCAGCTGCCTTACCTTTGGCAGGAGCGCTGCTGTCTGCGTATAAAGGAGTCTGCGGTATTCTTCAGCCTTTTCCGGCGTCATGCTGCCGCTTTCCTTCTCCTTTTGATAATCCACCATCGTCTGGATCTGCTCATCCCCCTGGATGATGCAGTCATACACGGGAAAAGTGTCCTTTGACGCTTCCATCACCTTGATCATACGTTCATCCGGCACAAGATTTGTTTCTGCCACCAGCGCCTTCAATCCTGTATAAGCAGGCATGGTAAAACACAGATAATTATCAGAATAACCGTCACCGGATCGCCGTAGGATATTGATCGTGTTCGCTTTCAGCGCTGCCTCCATCTTCTGGGCAAGGGGATGATCCGGCATTGCCTCATGGATCAGTGTATCCCATTCCTCTGCGGTCTCCAGCATTTTTTGCCGAAACTTTTCAAAACTCTTTTGATCCTGAACTATGGCTCCCTTTCCAAGCCCGGCTCCGCCTGCCTGGGGAAAATAAATACTCGGCAGACTGCTTGCGCGAAATGCATCCTCCAACAGCTCACCGCCATAATCGATCTCCTCCGGCAGTTCCACCTCAAATTTCTGTTTGATAGAAGCCGCAACACCGGTATGGATCAAAGGCGGATCTCTTTCGATGGAATGCTTCAGATCGGTAATGGTAAGGCCATGATCCGTGATCCCATAGGGCGGAAGCGGTGCCGCAGCAGCTTCCTTCCCCGCTTCGATCAGTTTATTTCTTTCCAGAGACTTTTGATAGCAGCGCGTGAACGCTTCTGTATAACCGTCTTTGAAATACGCTTTCGCTTGCCCTTCTGCTATCAGATCGTGCATCTGCTTCAAAAACTCATTTCTCTGCCGGTTATTCGAAAGCGGCGTCGTATTAATCTTTTCATAGAGAGCATCCATTTTGTGAGCCCAGTTTTCTTTTTCCGGGCTGCCGTAATCGGGCTTATCATTCTCCGAAAAAACCTTGGTGTTACGGCCTTTTTTATATTTCGCATCATTGTTGAC
>JAFZNL010000257.1 GCA_017550925.1 Lachnospiraceae bacterium
CTGATCGCAAAATCAAGCCATCCCACATGATCCAAAAATACACTGGCATCCCCAGGGAAAGCGACTTCATTTTCATCTTCACTTTTATGAATCCTCTCCGAAAAATCCATCTCCTCCGCTTCCGGATCATAAATCTCCCCCTGCATGTTCAGCATGCGCATGCCGGCAAGCAGATAGTCCTTTTCTTCGCAGGATAGGAACATATTACTGATGATGCTTCCGCTGATCAGTTTCATGGATGATTCATCAATGCAAGGTCGGAAATAATAGCGATTCTGCGGATTGCCTGCCATGATTCCCCGGCCTCTGACGCTTTTCGCCTGGGTCGCCATCACTTCGCCGCCAAAGGCGTACCGCATGATGGATGCATAGTCTTTTTTTTCTTTTGCTTCCTGCAGTTTTTCAAGATGACGGCCAACGGTTTTCACGCTGTACTCTTCCCCCGTCACCTCCCGCATTTCCCTGGTCAACTCTGCTGCAGAAAGGGCTGCGTCTTCCGATGTAATCCCCTTTAACACGCATAGCAAAACAGGCAGTCCCAATAGGTTATCCTTCTGCTTTCCTTCGGCCTTGCTTTTTCCGTTTTTTTGTTCTGTCATGGCATTATCCTATTTTGGCTTCCCCGTTGTAAAAAGAAATGGCATACCAATAAACAGTATACCATTTCCATCCTGATCTGTCTTTATTTTTCAGATGATATTTATGTATCTTTCTCAACCCACACACAGACCGTAGGAGTTCTGATTCTGTCCTATCTGCGCCACCCGGATGCTCCTGCATTCAGCGATCACATCCTGTACATCACGGGCCGTTATATCACTAAGCTGTGCATCCGTCACTTCCGATGCATCCATCCCCGCGATCCGGCCGGCGATCCGTCGCTGGCACTGCTCAATGAAATTACGCGCCTCGCGGCCATTACCGAAATCATTTTGCCTGTACCTTTCCTGGAAATAAGCAGCAATGTCTTCATCCGCATCCTTTGTCAGTTTCAGCGACGCCTTTTCGGCAAGGTGATGTACGATCCTGAGCATATCCTGCGGCGTATAGGAATCGAAATTTACCGTCATATTGATCCTGCTGCTGATACCCGGATTCGCTGTCAGGAACTTATACATCAGGTTGTTCTTCTTCGTCACCCTGGTTCCGCCATAGCCTGCAAAGATCACCAGCTTATCCATGGCGTGTGCTTCCAATTCCACCGCAAGCTGTGCCAGAGCCTCCTGGGCATAAGAATCAATACCGTGAGCCGACTCCGAACCCGAAACCAGGGAGTACGCCTCGTCGATAAAGATCGCATCATAGCATTGAAAAATCTCATGCACCTTCGGCGCGGTCTGCCCAACGTATGCACCCTTTAGCTTCGCCCCCGTCACTGAAATAAACCGATTACCGCGAAGCAGTCCTTCAGACTGCATAGAATCTGCCAGCATTTTTGCCACCGTGGTCTTAGCCGTGCCCGGGGCGCCGATGAACAGATAAACATTGTGAAACTGCGCGTTTTCGATATTTCTGTTCCTGCGAAGATTCACATACCGGAGCGTGTCTATGATATTCTTCATCTGCTTCTTTACGTTGTCCATGCCGATCAGAACATCATCCATCTTGCCCACGCTTTTTCCTTCCTGGAACTGCGTGATCATTTTCCGAAGGCCAAGGCTTTCAAAATCCTGTGGCCTGAGCGTTTTTGCACAGCCAACATGGGTCAGATACCGCATGATCTTTGTGTACACATCACAGGGATTCTGATGATCGATCCTGCCAAGCTTATCTGCCAGCAGATCTGCGTCCAGAGACTTGTGGAAGGAAAAACCATACTCCTTTGCGACGGACAAAAAGAGTTTTCTGTGGTACCGCAAAAGAATGTCCTTCGTCTGTTCTACGCGAAAGCAGTTTGCGGTATAATCCAGCATCGCCGTGCTGATGGAATAATCATCATCCGCAAGCTGCGGATCCACCACCAAAAGGTACACCTTCCTGTTGCCGGAAAAACGCTGCAGACATTCCAGCTCACTTGCATCCAGGGTTTCGTTGCAAAAAGGATCCAAACCGCCAAACGCCTTATTTTGCACGATGCAGACTGCTTCATGCCTGCAGTCAATCCACCAGGGCTGCACTCTTTTTCCGTTATTCCGATACTCAACGCTGAAGGCACCGAACCCCTGAAAAGGATTGCCTGCCCTCTCCTCTGAGATCACATCCCTGATCTCGATCAGCGGGATTCTGTCGAAGCTTTCCTCATAATGCTGCTCCCCGTCATCATCCAGGTCATCCACATCGATCAGATAATCACCGTTTAAAAGGTCCGTCTCCCTTTGATAAATCTCTGCCGCATAATCTTCACCCCTGTCATGATTCGTAAAGCCCTCCATCTGTGCATAGATCCCGTCAAGGTATAAAACGGCCCGTGCTCCGTCTTCAAAGGTAGGCGCTGTGATCACGTTGTATGTTGTGGGTTTCAGCGCCAGCGTCGTATCAAAAGAGGCGTAGATATCCGCGCCAGCTGCAAGGTCTTCTTCAAAGACCTTGCTCCCGAATACCTCTGGGTGCTGTAAGTAACGTACCTTCTGCTTTGCCCCCTCTCCGAGATATATCGTCCTGACATCAGGCGCCAGAATATGAAAATGTGAAATCTTTTTTCTGCTCATAATGCATCCTCCTATTTAATCTTTAGTTTTCAGCTCCGAATTTTCATATCGGACTTTATACTGCCTTTGTAATCCATTCAATGTTTTTTGAGCCGTCACCGATGATCTGGTCGATGATACCGAAATGCAAAGCCTGAACCGAATCCAACCAGCAATCCCTTACCGTTGCCGTAAGGATCTCATCCTCCGTTTTGTCGCAATTCTCAGCCAAAATACCATTCACCCTTTCCCGGATGTCCGACATGTGGTTGGCTGTGATGATGACGTCCTCCGTCACGCCTCCGATCCCACCGGAAGGCTGATGGATCATTACGTCACTGTTCAGGAATGCACTCCGCCTGCCCCTCGTTCCACCGGACAGGATCACCGCTGCCATGCTGGCTGCCCTGCCGATGCAGACTGTCTCGATAACCTTGCCATGAGTCATCAGGTATCTCATAGTGCTGTAGATCGCCAGACCAGCGCTGACGCTCCCGCCGGGACTGTTAATGTACATGCTGATAATGCCATCATAGTTTTTTTCCAGATACAAAAGTTGAGAGACCACCGACGCAGCCATGTCATCATCAATCTCCCCGGAGAGTATCACGATCCCGTTTTCCAGGTTCATGGAAAAAAGATCAGATCTGCCGTTGTCACTGTTTACGATCGGATTAATAGTCATGTGTTCATCCTCCTTGATCTGTTTGTGTTTAACTCGACTTGATGATGCTATGGTAACAAAACGCGAAAACAAAAAACGGACAAATATGTCCGTTTTCGTGCATGATAGAAATTCTATCGAAAAAATATGATTTCAGTGAATAATGACTCAGATCTTTCAGTGCGCCAGCAGCGAATAATACATCCTGCCTTCATACTTTCCGTTTATGAAGAAATAATCCCTGAGGGTACCTTCGTATTCAAAGCCGCACTTCTCGATCACTCTTTTTGATTTTTCATTGGACGGTCTGACACAGATCTGGACCTTGTGAAACCCGATCTCGTTAAAGCCGTAATCAATCACAGCTTTTGTCGCCTCTGTCGCATATCCTTTGCCCTGATACGCCCTGCCGATGGCATATTCGATCTCTCCCCAGCTGTTATTTTTATCCACAAGGAAGTATGCAATCTGACCGATACATTCACCGGACTGTTTTTCAATGACTGCCCATCTGTAGGTATAGCCTGTGGCGTATCCAGATATATACTTTTGCAAAAGACCTTCCACTTCCGGGGCTGTGTGATAGGCAGGTTCCCCATACATTCCCTGCACCGCTTCATCCCCTGCCCAGTTATCCAGTGCGGACTGTGCATCCTCTATGCGAAACGGCCGAAGAAGGAGCCTTTCTGTTTCTATCTCCTGTGTGCCGCATCCTGCAATCCTTACGGGGTTCGTCGTTTCACGGTTCAACATGTCCCGGAATTCTTCAAGCAGCTTTCGGGAATACACTTTTTCCCGATCCGATTCCCGAACGATCTTCCAAAGGGCGGCCGCTGCCTTTATGCGATGATCATAAAGCTGCGTCGCTTCATCCGCACAAAAGTCTTTGACAAACTGATTCCACTGAAGTGCCGATTTATCATACTTAGCGTAGGTTTTTCGTCCATAGTAAACATCCAGCAGATCACCCAGCGTAAAGCTTTCATCTCCCCTGGACTTTACTTCTTTAACAGTTGCCACCATATCGACATTGAACTTAAAATGCGCTTCTTTGGTCTGTTCTATGAAAAACTCCCGAAACCTGTTGCCGAAAGTAAAACCACACTCTATCAACCCTGTTTCCGGTGTAAGTTCCTTAACGATGCTCTTGCTCTGCTTTACTTTATTCTGTTTTTCCGGCAATATCTTTACACCGGAAAAATATGCCTCTATCACCTTATTCAGCTCAATTTTGGTACCGCTTGATTTCAGTCCATGCGCTTTACAGATTTTGATCAGCTCATCACGATACCAATAATATTTACAAAATTCATCAAAGTCTTTGATATTGTCAAATTCCGGTCTTTCCATATTTTTCTTCCATACTTTTTATTTCTTCCCTGATCTTCTCTCTGATCTCCTCATCCATAATCTCTACCCGCGTTCCGTACTGCATAGCCCAATGGACGATCATAGACGGAGAAGTGTATACCCTTACAATATCATACATAACATCCCGTCCGTTTTCATCCCTTTCACTGACCTCTCTCACTTTTTCATAATGGTCACCGAACCAGTCATGGATGATCGTATAATCCGTATTTTTGATCTTGATCCTGATATCCTGCGGCTCATCATAGCCCATGTTCAGATGCTCCGCCATATACTTTTCCGGATTCCAGTTCATATTACAGATCGGAAGTCCTTCAAAATCGCCTATCTCGATCGGAATGATTTTTCCCTCCTCATCAGTAACGATCTCGATATCTGACATCAGATCCACCCGGTAATGCCATATTCTCTTATCGTCTGCCTTTAATCCGATGCAATAGTAATTATCATGATAGATCACCAGATGGTACGGTGACAGCGTATGCGTATATTCGGATGTCGGGATTATCTTCTTTTCATCCGTATACCTGTTAAACCGAAAACGGATCTGCGCAAAATGATTGATTGCGTATTGAATCACTTTCAGATTTTCTGCAAAGAGCGCTCTGTCCCTTTGTTTGCGGCCGGAAAACCTGCTGTGGATCCCTTTTGGATTAAACTTCAACTCCTTGCCATCCCAGAACGGGGTCCGGTAATTGACGCTTGCGGTACTTATAATCCTTTCGATCAGCTCACTTTTCTCATCCGTCGATAACATCTCTGAAAAGCATATCTGCTGGATCAACTGATCCAGCTGTTCATTTGTAAACGTATGCACAAAAGAAAAGCC
>JAFZNL010000258.1 GCA_017550925.1 Lachnospiraceae bacterium
AGATGGCAGATATGATGGAGGGTGTCATAGTCGAAAAACTCGTCATGACAAAGACCCACACCATGTTAAAAGTTTGCATAACATGTAATAGCCTGATCGATAAGCAGATCATTTCCAGAGTGGAAAAAGAGGTTACAAAGCAGTTAGGAGAGCATGGGCAAAGCGATGAATACGCGGCTGCTATGACACAGGTGCGCTTTTTTGAAACCTATCATCTCTCGGAGCTTTACACTCCTGAAAAGCTGATCGAAATGTATAAGGAAAGCATGCTTTTTGAGCTGATGGAGTACAGCCCTATCCTTGCCGGCATGCTCAGAACGGCACAGTTTGATTTTCAGGAGAACGGTAAAGTCAATGTCAGTATTGAGCAAAATGAGCTGTATAAGGAGAAAGAGAAGGAGTTCCTGCGGATCTTAGACAAGATCGTTTGTGAGCGCTGCGGTCTTCCGTGCATGTTTACGGCAAGTTATCATGAGAGAAAGCCAAGCGGCAGGCGGATGGAAAAGGAAGCCATGGTTAGAAGGAAAGCGGCGCTGATCGCCTCCCTTGCTGGTAGCGGAAACCATATGGAAGGGCAGGATGAAGAGTTTGCCATGCAGGGCGGCGATACCCCATGGAGTGAGGAAACAGACAAAAGTTTACATAATGACGCCGGTACTTTGTCTGATATAAGTTTACATAAGAATATAAATACGAGTGATAATACCATAGAAAACAGCGACAAAAGCAAAGATAGTAAGGGATCTTCTGCGAAAAGCGAAACGAAAAAAGGTGAACATAACACCAAAGAAAGCAGAGATTTACATAATACCGTAAAAGGCAGTTATAGTGGCAATAATAAAACGAGCGGATACGGCAAAAAAGGGTTTCGATCCGCGAGAAAAACACCGGATGATCCGGATATTTTCTGGGGGTATTCCACGGACGGTGAGATCGTAGAGATCTCGGAACTGACTGACGGCATGAATATCTCAGTCTGCCGCGGCCAGATTTGGGGTATCGAAAAGAGGGAGATGCGAAAAGGTGACAAGACCATTGTGACCTTCTATGTGACGGATTTTACGGATTCCATCAAGTGCAAGATCTTTTGTGAAAACGAACTGCTTCCTGAGTTGATGGGTAATCTGAAGGATAACGGTTTTTATATGATCTCCGGTATCCCGGCCTATGATACTTACGATAAAGAAGTGAGCATGGCAGTCAAGTCCATGAAGAAATATGCCGACTGGCGGGAAAAACGCATGGACCACAGTTTGAAGAAGAGAGTGGAACTGCACTGTCATACCAAGTATTCCGAAATGGATGGTGTGTCCGACGCAGGGGATCTTGTGAAACGTGCCTATGAATGGGGACACCCGGCTATTGCCATCACAGATCATGGCGGCGTTCAGGCCTTGGCGGACATTTTTCATGATGCATACTTCGGGATCATGGGAAAAGAGAAGGACAAGGCAAAGGCGGCGGGAAAACCCTTTGACGCCCATAATGCCTTTAAGGTGATCATCGGCTGCGAGATTTACCTGGTGGATGATACCAGGGATGTGGCAGTAGACAGCAAAGGGCAGTCCCTGCTGGATGACTACGTGGTATTCGATATTGAGACCACGGGCTTTTCTTATGAAAAAAACAACATCATATAGATCGGCGCGGTGAAGGTGCAGGGCGGCGAGATTACGGATCGGTTTTCGACTTATGTAAACCCAAGGGAGCCCATCCCATACAGGATTCAGAACCTGACCAGTATCAACGACGATATGGTAAAAGATGCACCTTATATTGAAGAGGTGCTGCCGCAGTTTATGGAATTCTGCAAGGGCTGTGTGCTGGTGGCACACAATGCCTCCTTTGATACCGGTTTTATCCGGGAAAACTGCAGAAGATGCGGTTTGCCCTTTGATTATACCTGGGTGGATACCTTAGGCTGCGCAAGGTTTTTGATGCCGCAGCTTGCCAAGTTTACCCTGGATAACCTGTGCAAGAATTTAAAGATCGTTTTGGAGCATCATCACAGGGCTGTGGACGATGCGGAGGCGACGGCGCACATTTTTGTCAAGTTCATTACCATGCTGCAAAACAGAAAGTGTTATGATCTTG
>JAFZNL010000259.1 GCA_017550925.1 Lachnospiraceae bacterium
GACACCCAGCAAAACCACGTTTTTCTTCAAATTTGCTTCTGCGCGGAGGTTTCCGGGAATGACCACTCTGCCCTGCTTATCAATGTCAACGTCGATGGCGCCGCCGATAAAATGTCTTTTCAGCATTCGGGAGCCCTTGACTGTGGCATTCAGACCATTGATCTTGCCGGCGAATACTTCCCAGTTTTCGTGATCATACATAGTAAGATTACCGTCAAACCCCCTGGTCACCATAAAGTTGTCACCAAGCAGTTCGCGGTATTTAGACGGGACGATCAAACGTCCTTTTTCATCGATTGTATGACTATATTCACCAGTATACATCCTACCACTCTCTTACCAAAAGTCCCCACAAACCTTCCACCCGCCTCCACAATCATATAACATTTTGGGATGCAATGCAAGACCAAAATTCATAATTTCTTAAATAAAATGCAAAAAAGAACGGCCAAAGCCGTCCTTTGTCAAATCTTTGTATACACTAGTATTTACGCCGCTTTCAAGCCCCTTTTTCCGGCTCTTTTTCGTCCGTTTTTTCGGTGATTATTTCGGCGGTCCCCCCCTCTTTATTACCCTCTGTTTTCGCAATCCGGATACGCCAAATGATCTCGCATATGACAGCGAACACAAACAGGATGATCCCCAGCATTTGGGATACCGCAATACCTGTATGTCCGATCTTGAGCTGGTCGGTACGGATCCCCTCGATCACGAACCGAATGATCCCGTATCCGCCAAGATACATCAGCATGATCTCGCCGTCAAACTTCTTATGCTTGCGATACAGCCACATGATCAAAAGCAATATCGCATTGCTGACGCTTTCATAAAGGAAAGTGGGATGCACCTGGATATAATTGACGCCATCTGTTACGTGGCTCATCAGCTCCGCCGTCACATCCCGGCTGCGGACCGCCTCCAAAGGCAGCCGCATGGCCACCAGATTGTCCGTATAACCGCCAAAGACCTCCCGGTTGGTGAAATTCCCCCATCTGCCGATGATCTGGCCCACCAAAAGGCCCATGACCACGCAGTCCATCATCCGAAAATACCCGATCTTTTTGATCCTGGTAAAAATGTAGGTGACCAAAAAACCCACGATGACGCCGCCGTAGATCGCCAGGCCGCCGCCGCGGATGTCCAGGATCTCCTTCGGATTTGCCTTATAATAATCCCAGAAGAAGATCACATAGTAAACCCTTGCGCCAAGCACCGAGAAAAAGATCAAGGGAAAAGCCAGCTCCCAGACCGTATCCTTCGGATTGCCAAGCCGGTCGCTCTCATGATTTCCCAGGGTCAGTCCTAAGATCATGCCGATGGCGATGATAACGCCGTAGAGCGCGATAAAAAAGTTTCCTATATAAATGCCCTTGGGCACATTTGTCAGATAAATTCCCAGATTCGGGAATGCAATGTCGCCTGCTGCCATAATATCCCCTATACATTAAATCTAAACAGTATTACATCCCCGTCGCGTACAACATAGTCTTTTCCTTCCATGCCAACCAGCCCCTTCTCCCGGGCTGCCGCAAGGCTTCCCTGCTCCAAAAGATCCTTGTAGTTGACAACCTCCGCCTTGATAAAACCACGCTCAAAGTCCGTATGGATCTTGCCCGCTGCCTGCGGCGCCTTGGTACCCTTCTTGATGGTCCAGGCCCTGGTTTCGTCTTCTCCGCTGGTCAAAAAGCTCATCAGACCCAGCAGGTCATAGGATGCCGTGATCAGCTTATCCAAGCCGGAGCTCTCCGCCCCCAGATCCTTCAGGTATTCCGCTTTTTCTTCTTCAGACAGTTCAGCCAGCTCCTGCTCGATCTCCGCGCAGACAACGAACACGCCGTCGCCGTCGCCTGCAGCAAACTCACGGACCGCTGCCACATGAGGATTGGAAGCCCCGTCATCCGCCAGATCATCCTCAGCCACGTTAGCTGCAAAGATCGTCGGCTTTGCTGTCAGCAAATTGTAGGTTGCGAACAGTTCCTGCTCCTCTTCGTCTGTCAGTTCAAAAGTCTTTGCGCTTTTACCATCCTCAAGATGTGCCTTGATGCGCTTGAGCAGATCTTCTTCCTTTGCCAGCTTCTTATCGTTCCTGGCACCTCTTACTACCTTGGAGATCCTGCGCTCCAGAATTTCCAGATCAGAGAAGATCAGCTCTAAGTCTATAGTCTCGATATCACGCAGAGGATCCACGCTCCCGTCTACGTGTACTACATTTTCATCTTCAAAACAGCGTACCACATGGACAATGGCATCCACTTCACGGATATTGGACAAAAACTGATTGCCAAGTCCCTCTCCTTTGGATGCGCCCTTCACCAATCCTGCGATATCCACAAATTCAATGGTGGCCGGAGTCACTTTCTTGGAATGATACATATCGCCCAAAAGCTGCAGCCTTTCATCCGGCACCGGAACGATCCCCACATTCGGATCGATGGTGCAGAAGGGATAGTTCGCCGACTCCGCTCCTGCTTTCGTCAATGAATTAAATAATGTACTTTTTCCCACATTCGGGAGACCAACGATTCCAAGTTTCATAATGATTTCCTCTTTTAATTTATCAATTATTTTCGCCAATCGCGGCAAACACAGCCCTCAGTATACCGCAAAAATGTTTCTATTACAACCCGATAACGCATCATGACAACATCGCCTCAGCTATCCGTTCCCATTACCAGCCCCAGGCTTTCCTGCTTCTCCGTCTTTTCATGGGCGTTCTTCAGCAGATGATAGGTATTCCGGTAGTTGATCTCCCGGCTTTCCTTCAGCAAAAATTCCAGGTCAGCTTTTACGTCTTTTTGTAAAAACAGATCCACCAGCCAGGGGGCATAGCGGGTTCCGCTGCCCTCTTTCAGTTCTTCCATAAACTCATCCGTGGTCTTCCCCCGGTTATAACTCCTGCCGATGGTATCCGTAGCCGCATCCAGGCAGTCCGCGCAAAGCACGATATCAATGATGGTCTTTACCTTGCTCTTTGATGTATCGAATTCCTCGGGATAACCCCTTGAATTGTCATACCACTTATGATGTCCGAGCGCCACTTCTGCGTAAGCAGCCGTGGAAGGATATCGCTTTAGGATCTCAGCCCCCACCTTGGGATGGGTCTTGATCAGTCCGAATTCCATATCTTCCAGCTTCCGCCCATAGACAAACACCGTATCGATGATGAACAGTTTGCCCGCATCATGGCAAAGCGCCGCATGATAGGCAAAATGGATAATTTTATCCCGGTGGCGTTGCACCTCTTCCACGCTTCCGGTATCGCAGACGCCGATGAGCAGCTCGGGGCGCATATCGATTAGATGTCCGCAAAGGCAGGCCGTAAACTGTGCCACCATCCGGGAATGGACATAGGTGGGCGGATGCATGGCCGCCAGAAGCTTCAACATCAGATCCTCAAAATGAACGCTTTCCGGGATCTCAATAAAATGATGTAAAAACCTGCAGATATACTCCAGCAAATAGGAAAGGATCCCGCTGTTTGGCATCAGGAAAACATAGTTCACGATATTATTATAAAAATCACGCAGCAGTGCCTTATCCGCCTCCGTCAGGCGCCTGCCCTCAAGAATGCACATGATCTCCGTGGGTACCAGCACATTTCCGGCAATACAGCCCATTTCGTAATCACTCTTCCTGCGCTTTTCATAATAGGAAAGCATCTCCCGAAGATACTGTTCCTCCGGCATCTTACCGGCAAGGAAACGGTTTCTGGTCCGCAGGATCTCCAGATACTCTTCCTCTTCCAGCTCCGCATAACGCTCCGGATCCTCATGCCACAGATCCCAAAGCTGCTCTGTCCGCTTGCAGATCAGCGCAAGCTGTTCTTTATCAAAGCCCCTTGCATTGTTATAATCCGCTGCTACCGCACAATAGGAAAGCACCCGGAACTTATAATACCCCCAGTCAAAATCAGGCACCAGCGGTGGATAAAAAGGATCATCCACAAGCGCCAGGTTTTCCTCAAGGAGCGCAAGGTCATCTTTATTTTTCTCCCGGTCACCGGTGAGATTTTCATAAAATGCGGAGGCAAAACGGGAATTGGTCAGGATCATTTCCCGGCATTCCACATCCTCCACATCAGCAAAATTCTCATGCCGGCGCAGAAGCAGAAAATACCGGCTCATCTCAAATCCCATCTCCCGATACCGAAGGGCAATCTCCGGATATTCCAGGAGCCGGTCTGTGATATTCATCAGCGTATAAACTGTTGACATCCGCACATCCATATTGCGGATCTTCTTCATAAATGCCCCTTTGTCGGAAGAGTCCTTATACAGCCTGTCTGCCACCATGGCTGTGATCACCGGATCGCAGGCATCCAGATCCACCGCATTGAGCAGTTTATCGCAAAACTCATCCAGATCCGTCACATCAGCTTCGTCCAGACGCCCTTCGCAGTGCAACAGGGGAAACAATATCTCATCCAGGAATTTGCGGTTTTCCGATGCGATCATCCCGATCCGGATAAAGTTTTCCCGCAGCCTTGTGCTGTAGCTTTCCGCACTTTTGATACCGTCCAATGACGGCGTGGAAAGCACACGGATCTCCTTCATATGCCTGATATATTCATCATACTGCTGCCTGGTTTCCATGAAACGCCTCCGACTACTACAATTTTACTCCCACCGAAACTTCCGGAACACGCCCGGCTGCAGGATCACCTGCGCATATCCGTAATTTGGTTTTTCCTCTGACATGGACAGTTCCGCCGCAAATACCCCGCGCAGTCCGCCTGCCGCACTCTCCACAGGGAAGGTCTCCCCGGAAACCGTATCCCTGAGCACTTTCACATCTTCCCTTGTATAGATCCGCACCCGCGCAGGATGCAGATCCGGTTTTACATACCGGTACAGGATCATACTGCCGTCATCATAGGTGAACATGGAAAAACCGTCCCCCGATACAGGCTGCTGCGGACACAGAATCCGCTTCATTTCATCTGTCACCCTTACCGGCAGCCGGTATAGATCCGCACTGTTATCCGGAATAGAGATAATAAAGAGCCTGCCCTTTCCATAGCAGCTGCGCAGGATCAGGGAGGTATGATAATCCCCGTCCCCGCCGTTGAGCAGCGACCATGATGCATTATTCCCATGCAGGATCTCCGGGAAAAGCACAGGCCGGCAATGCTCGATATAGCCCGCATCATCGTAGGTTACCTGATACCTGGTCGCGGCGATCTTACGGTCCGTCACGACTGCTTCTGTCAGACCGGCCTTCCGGATCTTCTCTCCCGCCTGCCTCAAAAATCCCGTGGTGATGACGGCATCGCCGCCCGCTGCCACATAGGCTTTCAGGCGCCCTGCGATATCCTCATCTGCCGCTGCGCTCTCCGTCAGCAACACAAGCTTTTCATCCTTTGGAAATACCGGCGTCGGCTCCATGGGAATTCCCAGCATGCCAAGTCGCATCTCCAGGTGGTTTTCGCCGCTTGACGCGTAGGGCAGATAAACCGCCGTCCCTGTTGGCTTTCCGATGCCATCCAGCATGGCGTCGATCTTGCCCAGCTGGATCCCCATGCCGCCGACATAATAATTGCCGATCAGGTCTCCCCACTGGAATAGCGCAAGTTCATCCGCGCCGGCAAAAGCCGTCAGATATGCCTGCTCTAAGTACCGGTCCGCCGACCAGCACTGATAGGTGTCAAACCAGCCGCAACCGCATATTCCCGGCCAGGCATTTTCAATATACCGCACCAGCGAATAGCTTAAATACTCGGGCAGATGCTGGTCCGCATAGGCAGGGCTTCTGGTCTCCGTTCCGATATAGGTCGCATCAAATATATCCTGCTGCGCATCCGGCAGATATCCGGTGAAATGATAGGACTCCCGCCAGTTCGGGTACTTGACCACCATCTTCACCTTGGGATTGACTGCCTTCGCAGGTCCCACGATCAGATTTTCCGACACATCCCGCATCAGCTCCCGCCGGAAGGATACCCAGTCCCGATCACCCTTGGCCCGGATACAGGATTCACACATACAGTTCGTGAAATAAAAATCATCCAGTATAACTTCATCAAAAATGCCTGCCGTATACTCCGCAATGCCGCGGATCTTGTCCCGCATTGCCTGCTCCGTATAACAGAAGGTATCAAAAAGCCTGTTCTTACCGGGCTCTGCGCCCTCAAAATCCGGCGTTGTGGTGGTAATGCCGCCGGCAACCTCCACACCCTTTTCTTCCAGATATTCTTTTATCATCAGCAGCTGATCTTTTCCCACATCCAGGTCCGAACGGTGGGTCTCCAAGTAAACCTTATCCAGCCCGATGAACCGTTCGATGAAATCATACTCCGCCGCCAGGCTTTCCTTCGTAAATGAAAGTGCTACCCAGGCAGGTATGTAAACTGCGATCTTAAAATTCCGGTAATGCATAATCCCCCTCCCCTTTATCACTCATTCCCCTTGTTTTTTCATATTGGATTTCTCACCGGATTTCTCACCGGCTATGAAAACTCCCCTAATAGCATAGTATACCATGTTGCCTCCTTTTTCACAAGAAAAGGCGACAAACACCGGCTCTGTAAAAAAGCTTCGAAAACGAATGAACTTTCTGATGACACCACCCCTGTCAATAACGTATAATAGATAAATGTGTAAGATATAAAAATGCACACAGTAAACAGACATATAAAGCCGGTACAATAACCGGGGCGATACAGCAAAATAACCAGGAGGGCATCCCATGAAAGAATCAGAAAACAACAATGTACTTGATCAAGCAGGCGAGCTTCAAATCCCCACCCCCGAGGAAAATGCGATAGCCTACGCAGAATATGAAAGCCTCCTCGAAAATGCGCGGTCCGACGTCAAACCGCTGCTCAATGAATGGAAGGCTCTCCTTCTCCCCTGCATGACAGAAAATCAAACCTTTCTGAGTACTGATCCCGTGGTCACAGGTGATATCGACGAAAACGTACCAGACAGCCAGTACAACAAAATCTACAGTATCAAAGGCTTAGACATGATTGATTATGATC
>JAFZNL010000260.1 GCA_017550925.1 Lachnospiraceae bacterium
TGCAATCCGTGATCCGCGCAGATGCGGCAGGTGTCGGTCAGGTTGAATTTTCGGGATATAACGCAAGCACGGGTGAACTGAGTTTTACCACGAGTTTTACGGACGTGGTATCACTGAATGAGTTTATCTCCCGCCTCAAGCAGGAGGATATCCTGACAAAGGTGGATTACAAGGGATATACAGAAACCGGAGAAGAAAACAAATGGACGGCAATTTTATCCTGTGTACTTGCTGAAACGGCAGGCCGCGACATTGTGCCTGTCCTGGTCGCGGTACCGGAGGAAGAAACTGCGGAAGAAGATGCTGAGTAAGCAGCAGGAAAAAATGCAGGCTTCATAATCATTCATAAACCAGAGAGGGAAAAACATGACAACACAAGCCATGACAGATCGGGATAAAAAATTGCTTTATATGCTCGGCTTTATTGTGATCATCTTTTTGTTTGTGATCATTGCAGACAGGCCACTGTTTCGCAAGATCCGGGCGACGAATAAGGAAATTGCGAAGGAGCAGGAAACGCATGATACGATTGAACTGAAGCTCAGCCGTATGGATTTGATCAATGCATATAAAGAACAGATCGACAGTAAGGTAGGACTCTATTCATCAAGATATTATCCGGTGATGGACTCCACACAGATTGATGATCTGCTGACGGGGTATGTTCTTTCGGAAGGACTGAAAGCTATGGATCTTTATATAAATATGCCAAATGAGGCAGTGGTCCTTCCGGCCTACAGATATTCTGAGACGGCAAAAGAGAATAATGAGAATTCATCAAGCGAAGGCGGCAGTCCTGATCAGGCGCAGGTGGACGCCTTTACGACTGCGCTCAGTGAAGAAGGCAGCGTGGACGTGGATGAAAGCGCTTCTCAGGTAGTGGATACGTCACTTTCCGGAGTTTATGCCGCGGAGGTATCCGTGACTGCCTTTGGTGGAGAGCAAAAGCTGAAGGGCCTTTTGGATAAATTATTCAGAGACCAGTCGCTTCGCGTGGAAGGATATCAATGGATGGATAGTCCGGGACAGGGCTTTTCCTATGTAGACGGACAGCTTGTGGAAATGACAGATGCTGACAGAAAACTCAACGTGAACCTGCAGGTGCTGATGTACGATGAAAATGCATATGTCCAGCAGACTGAGACGTATGCACAAAGCGAGGAATAAAAAAACGAAAAACGACTGATAAATTGAAGGAGGAAATGCATGGATACCAGTATTATCCGAAAACTAAGACTGGGTGATACCCTGATCGAGATGGGCTACATCACAGATGACCAGCTCGGACAGGCGCTTGCATATCAGAAAGAGCATAAAGGCGAAAGAATCGGTGCGATCCTGATCACGCTTGGTTTTATTTCCGAACGGCAGATGCTTTCGGCGCTGGCAGAACGCCTGAATATCGAAGTGATCGAGATCGGCAGCCGCAAGGTTGACATGGAAGCCATCAGGCTGATCCCCGAGCAGCTGGCTACGAAATACAATATGCTGCCTATGGGTCTGGAAAATGAACAGCTCCAGCTGGTAGTCAACGATCCCCTTGACCTCTACGGCATTGAGGATATCCGCCAGACCTCCGGTAAGAACGTACAGCTTTTCCTCAGCGAAATCGATCCTTTGAAAAATGCGATCTCCTACTACTATGCAGAGGTGTCTGCCAAGAAAGCGGTATCTGCTGCCAATCAGGCACAGACCTCCGGCGCAGAAGTAGATGAGATGGTCATCGATACCTCTGACGGTGATGACGATACACCGATCATCAACCTGGTGAACTCCCTTTTGGAGAAAGCTTACCTGGATAACGTATCCGATATCCATATTGAACCTTTTGAAAAAAATACCATGGTGCGTATGCGTATCGACGGCGCTATGGTGGACTATGTAACGCTGCAGAAAAATATCCATGCATCCCTGATCGCCCGTATCAAGATCATGGCAGAGCTGGATATCGCTGAGCGTCGTATCCCCCAGGACGGACATTTCCGCGCAAGGATCCAGAATCAGATCGCAAACGTCCGTGTTTCTCTGATTCCCACAACCTTCGGTGAAAAAGCCGTACTCAGACTTTTGGCCAGCAATGCGAAGATCGATCATTCCGATTCCTTCGGTATGAACGCGGAAAACTATGCCAAGGTACAAAAGATGCTGCAGTCCTTGAATGGCATCATTTATATGACAGGACCTACCGGTTCTGGAAAATCCACCACCCTTTACATGATGCTCTCGGAGCTTTCCCAAAAGCCGGTAAACATTTCTACCATTGAAGATCCTGTGGAGAAAAACCTGCCGCGTCTGAATCAGATGCAGGTACATCCGGTTGCAGGCCTGACCTTTGAAGTAGGTCTGAGGGCCCTCCTTCGTCAGGATCCGGATATCATCATGGTAGGTGAGACCCGTGATGCGGAAACCGCGAACATTTCCGTCAGGGCCGCCATTACAGGCCACCTGGTTCTTTCCACCCTCCATACCAACGATGCGGCATCCTCCGTTATCCGTCTGGTGGACATGGGGATTGAGCCTTACATGCTGGCCAGCGCCCTGGACGGTATCATTGCACAACGACTTGTCCGGAAAGTCTGCCCCAACTGTTGCACAGAGGGTACTATGACGGATGCAGAGCGTGAGTTCGTGGGACACGATATCCCGGTAGTCAAGATCGCCCGCGGCTGTCCTAACTGCAACAATACAGGATACAGCGGCCGAGTTTCCATTCATGAGATTCTGGTCGTGGATAAACCTGTTCGTGAGATGATCGCAAAAGGCGCCACCACAGAGGAACTCAAGGACTATGCACTGGAGCATCAGAACATGAAGACATTGAAGGATTCCTGCGCAGAACTGGTGGAGCAGGGCATCACGACTATGGAAGAGTTTAGGCGAGTGGCTTACTTTGATTAGTCTTTTGACATCCCATTATACGGTATGGTATAATTACAACAATAACGATTTGAAGATTCAGAAAAAATTCAGATACAGAAAGGTGGGGTTGCTATGAAATTTGTGATCATCGGTAAGAACATTGAAGTAACGCCGGGTCTTCGCACTGCAGTAGAGGAGAAGATCGGCAAACTGGAGAAATACTTTACGCCGGAGACTGAGGTGCATATTACTCTCAGCGTAGAAAAGGAACGTCAGAAGATCGAGGTTACGATCCCGGTGAAAGGCAACATCATTCGTTCCGAACAGGTCAGCAACGATATGTATGTTTCCATTGATCTGGTTGAAGAGATCATTGAAAGACAGCTGAAAAAGTATAAGAGCAAACTGATCGACAAGCATCAGGAAGCAGGCAGCTACTTCAAGCAGGAATTCTTAGAGAAAGAATTCATGGATGAAGAGGATGTGAAGATCATCCGTTCCAAGAAGTTCGATATCAAGCCCCTGTACCCGGAAGATGCATGTGTACAGATGGAACTTTTAGGTCACAACTTCTATGTATTTATCAATGCGGAAACTGAAAAGGTCAATGTGGTATACAAGAGAAAAGGCGGTACCTACGGTCTGATCGAGCCTGAGGTATAAAGCCGGTACTTTTGCAGTCGATCATATCGGTATATTTATTGGAAATAATAAGCGGCTTCGGGATAACCCCGGAGCCGCTTTTTTGTAAAACCAAGGGGATGAAAAATGGGGATACAGACAAACAGCATCATCACAAATCTGCAGGCGGCAAACACTGCCAGGCATTATGGGATCGTAACGGATCAGCGCGCCAAATCAACGGAAAAACTCTCGTCGGGCTACCGGATTAACCGGGCAGCGGATGATGCGGCAGGGCTTGCGATCTCGGAGAAGATGCGCCGTCAGATCAGGGGGCTTGCCCAGTCGGCGGATAATATCATGGAAGGCGTGGGCTTTGTCCAGGTGGCAGACGGCGCCCTGAATGAGGTCCATGATATGCTAAACCGCATCAGCGAGATTTCTGTTAAGGCGGCGAATGAGACGCTGACAGATAAGGACAGGGGATATCTGGATGCAGAGGTACAGCAGATCAAGACAGAGTGTGACCGCGTTTTTAAGGAGACCTCTTTTAATGAAAGGCTGATCTGGAAGGCGAATGAAGTCATGCAGATCGGTGTACAGCAGGAACCGGCGGTGACGCAGTCCGGCGGGGGCAAGGGATTTGATGTGACGCTTGACAATTATGATAAGATCCCGGCAAATGGTTTTCAGGTGACGGCAGACACCGGTTCGGGTGTGAAGATCAGCTGGACGGATTTTAATAACAATGTCCATACAACGGAAGCGGTGTCCTGGGATACGCTCAAGGCGAACAACTATTCCTTTGAGATTTCGGATTACTTCGGACCGAAGAACGGGGCGAACAGCGATCTGTTCGATGCGGCGGGGAATCCGGTTTTCACCCATACTTTAAGCTTCCTGCCGCACACGGAGGCCACTGATGAGGAAATCGTAAGCGCGATCAACGGCGTGAATATCGGCGCAGGTGCGTCGGCCTATATGGACCCGGCGTGGGAAGGTGCAGATACCAGTGGGAAACTGGGCTTTTCCGGTTGCTGGCTGGATTATCCTGCGGCGTATGCATCGAGGCATAATGACAGCACCGGCTACGGATTTGACAGCGCGGATGATACTTTCTTAGAGCCTTCGCTGACGGCGAATGGCGGGCAGAGCAATCTGACGACAAAGCCTTCAGCCACCACAGTGGAAAGTGCAAAAACGGATACGACCGGATGGACCTTTACCTTCCATATGAAGGGAATCGGAACTGTGAAGGCTGAATGCACTGCCATAAGTTATTACGGTAATGATGAGGATCCTGAAGATGAGGGCAGGTGGTGGCAGTGGAACTATGATGCTCAAAACCCTTCGAACAAGTGGAAATCACAGATTGGTCGATATGAGAGTGGTAATCTGGCAGGATTAATGAAGACGCTGACCGGAGATACGGGCATATTATCCCAAAATCCTGCAACGGGCGAAAGCGGTATGAACGATGGGACAGGGCGTGTGTCCTTACATTTTGACCTTACGGCAGAAAATCCATACTCCTATGCCGGAAATACGTCGAATCATGTCGGCGCTTTTTATCTGTCCTTCAACGTGGATCAGACCGATACTCAGCAGTCAGTACTCGACAGGATCAATCAGGCCCTGAATGATACGACCATCCTGGATTTTCATAAGGACAGTGCAACAAGTGATTATGCGAACTTTAGCAGCTTGTATCCGAATTCGGTAAGTATTGATACGCCCGTCTACGGCGGTATGTGCAACATTCCGATCCAGGCCGGTCCGGAGAAGGATACGGTTATCGATATCAGTTATGAAGAACTTGGGCTGTTTCAGCTGGGGATCGCATCCACCAATGTGCGTACCGTCCAGGGAGCGAACAAGGCCATCGATGATCTGAAAAAAGCAGAGCAGGTCGTTTCCGAGCAGCGTGCACAGTTCGGTGCTTATCAGAACCGGCTCGAGCATGCTTATGCCACCAATAAGAATACGGAAGAAAACACCCAGGCAGCGGAATCGAAGATCCGCGATACGGATATGGCGACGGAGATGGTAAACCAGTCCAAGCAGGGAATCCTTGCCCAGGCAGGAGAGCAGATGATCACGCAGGCGAACCAGAATAAGCAGGGACTTTTGAATTTGATCGGAGGCCAGTGACGCAGCAGCTGGCATCCCTTTTTTGGGGTGGGAATTGTCCAAAAAACCAATATCTTGTATGCGGTTTTTCAGCCGATAATACCGGGCCGCTGTTTTTTTGCAAGAGGTTAAAAAATCCGTTGCAAAGGGTGAAATGCTATGATAAAATAGGAAATACTGACAATGACAAAAATTTAACAATGATGAAAATAAACGGTCATTGAAAGGAACAACCAACGATCCATAAATGGGTTGTGAAAAAACCCGTTATGAACAATAAGAGCCATGAATTAAGGTTACAAAGGAGGAAAAGGATATGGCAAAAAAAGTAGTATTAGCAGGTGCTTGTCGTACTGCCATCGGTACCATGGGCGGCGGACTTTCCACCACGCCGGCTGAGAAGCTCGGTTCCATCGTCATTAAGGAAGCATTAAATCGTGCAGGTGTGAAGCCCGAAGATGTTGATCATGTGTACATGGGTTGTGTTATCCAGGCAGGTCAGGGACAGAATGTTGCCCGTCAGGCAAGTATCCATGCAGGAATCCCCAATGAAGTTCCGGCAGTGACCGTGAATGTAGTTTGTGGCTCCGGTCTGAACTGCGTTAACATGGCAGCACAGATGATCCAGGCAGGCGATGCAGACATCGTTGTAGCAGGCGGTATGGAGAACATGTCCATGGCACCTTTCGCAATGCCCAATGGCCGCTACGGTTATCGCATGATGTGGCCTTCCCAGAGCAAGGGCGGCATCGTGGATACCATGGTAAATGATGCACTTTGGGATGCATTCAATGATTATCATATGATCACCACTGCAGACAATATCGCAAGAGAGTGGAATCTTACCAGGGAAGAGCTCGATGAGTTTGCACTTAAGAGCCAGCTGAAGGCTTGTGCAGCACAGGAGAATGGTGCATTTGACAAAGAGATCGTTCCCGTTGAGATCAAGAAGAAAAAAGAAACCGTTATGTTTGATAAGGATGAAGGACCTCGCGCAGGCTCTACCATTGAAGGTCTTGCAAAACTCCGTCCTATCAATCCTGACGGTTTTGTTACTGCCGGAAACGCTTCCGGTATCAACGACGGTGCGGCAGCCATCGTTGTGATGAGCGAAGAGAAGGCAAAAGAGCTTGGCGTGAAGCCCATGGCTACCTTCGTAGCAGGCGCGCTTGCAGGCTGCAGACCCGAAGTAATGGGTATCGGTCCTGTTCCCGCTTCCAAGAAGGCAATGGAAAAAGCCGGCTACAAGATCGAAGACTTCGATATCATCGAAGCAAACGAAGCGTTCGCAGCACAGTCCGTAGCAGTTGGCAAGGAGCTTGGCATTGATGTTGACAAGCAGCTTAACCCCAACGGCGGCGCAATTGCACTCGGCCATCCCGTAGGTGCATCCGGTGCCCGTATCCTGGTTACCCTGCTTCATGAGATGGAAGCAAAAGACGCAAAGAAAGGTCTTGCAACCCTTTGCATCGGCGGTGGTATGGGATGCGCTACTATTGTTGAGAGAGAGTAAGGAGAAACAACATGGAATTTATTAAATATGAAGTAGACGGCGCAGTTGGAACCATTACCATCAGCCGTGAAAAAGCACTGAACGCTTTGAATTCCCAGGTTCTGGATGAACTGTCCGAGACCCTTGACAATGTGGATCTTGAGACTGTTCGCTGCCTGATCCTCACCGGCGCAGGTGAGAAGTCCTTCGTGGCAGGCGCTGACATTGGCGAGATGAGCACCCTGACCAAGGCTGAAGGCGAAGCATTCGGCAAAAAAGGAAACGATGTCTTCCGCAAACTGGAAACCTTCCCGATCCCCGTGATCGCTGCAGTAAACGGCTTTGCACTGGGCGGCGGCTGCGAGATCTCCATGAGCTGCGATATCCGCATCTGCTCTGACAACGCGATCTTCGGACAGCCTGAAGTAGGCCTCGGCATTACCCCCGGTTTCGGTGGTACCCAGAGACTTGCAAGATTGGTAAGCCCGGGCATGGCAAAACAGCTGATCTACACAGCACGCAACCTCAAGGCTGACGAAGCATACAGGATCGGTCTTGTAAACGCAGTTTATCCTCAGGAAGAACTCCTTGGCGCAGCACAGAAGATGGCAGCAGGCATCGCTATGAACGCTCCCATCGCTGTTCGTAACTGCAAGAAGGCCATCAACGATGGCCTTCAGGTAGATATGGACCAGGCTATCGTGATCGAAGAGAAACTCTTCGGTGACTGCTTCGAGACAGAAGATCAGAAAGCAGGCATGGGCAACTTCCTTGAGAAGGATAAAGAGAAAAAGTTAAAGGTAGTACCTTTCCAAAATAAATAATCAGGAGGAAAAGAATATGAAAGTTGGTGTAATCGGTGCCGGCACAATGGGCCAGGGCATTGCAAAAGCATTCGCTCAGATCGACGGCTATGAAGTAGCACTCTGCGATATCAAGCAGGAGTGGGCTGAAGGCGGAAAAGACAAGATTGCTAAGGGTTATGACAAGCTCGTAGCAAAAGAGAAAATGACAAAGGAAAAAGCAGATGCCATCGTTGCACGCATCACTCCGGGTCTGAAGGAAGACATCTGCGCTGACTGCGACCTGATCGTAGAAGCAGCATTTGAGAACATGGAAGTAAAGAAGACCACCTTCCAGGAGCTTGACAAGATCTGCAAGCCGGAATGCATCTTCTCTTCCAATACATCCAGCCTTTCCATCACAGAGATCGGCAATGGCGTATCCCGTCCGGTTGTAGGAATGCACTTCTTCAATCCTGCTGACCGCATGAAACTGGTTGAGGTGATTGCTGGTGTGAACACCCCCGCTGAGACCGTTGAGACCATCAAGAAGATCTCCGAAGAGATCGGTAAGACTCCGGTTCAGGTGAACGAAGCAGCAGGCTTTGTTGTAAACCGTATCCTGATCCCGATGATCAACGAAGCAGCTTTCATCAAAATGGAAGGCGTTTCCGATATCGCAGGCATCGACGCTGCTATGAAGCTTGGTGCTAATCATCCCATGGGTCCCCTTGAGCTGGGTGACTTCGTAGGTCTTGATATCTGCCTTGCGATCATGGATGTACTTTACAACGAGACCGGCGATTCCAAGTATCGTGCTTGCCCGCTCCTTCGTAAGATGGTTCGCGGCGGCAACCTTGGTGTGAAGAGCGGCAAGGGCTTCTATGTATATAATGAAGACCGTACCAAAACTCCGGTAGACGCACTGTAAAATAATATTTTTTATCAATATAAGGAGGAAGTAAAAATCATGGATTTTACTTTAAGCAAAGAACATGAAATGGCGAGACAGCTTTTCGCTGAATTTGCCGAAAAAGAAGTAGCACCCATGGCACAGGAAGTAGACGAGACCGAAACTTTCCCCAAAGAGAACGTTGAAAAAATGGGCAAGTACGGCTTCATGGGTATTCCTGTTCCCAAGGAGTATGGCGGACAGGGCTGCGACATCCTGACCTATGCAATGTGCGTTGAGGAGATGTCCAAGGTTTGCGGTACTACCGGCGTTATCGTTTCCGCACATACCTCACTTTGTGTAGACCCGATCCTGACCTACGGAACCGAGGAGCAGAAGGCAAAATACCTTCCTGACCTGGCATCCGGCAAGAAGATCGGTGCATTCGGTCTGACCGAGCCCGGCGCAGGTACTGACGCACAGGGACAGCAGACCAAGGCTGTTTTGGACGAAGCAACCAACGAGTGGGTTCTGAACGGATCCAAGTGCTTCATCACCAATGGTAAAGAAGCTGACATTTACATCGTGATCGCTGTTACCGGCAAGATTGAGAAACGCGGCAAGATGATGAAAGAGATCTCTTCCTTCATCGTAGAGAAGGGAACTCCCGGCTTTACCTTCGGTACAAAAGAGAACAAGATGGGTATCCGCGGATCATCCACATATGAGCTGATCTTCACGGATTGCCGTATCCCTGCTGAGAACCTTCTCGGCCAGAAGGGCAAAGGCTTCAACATCGCAATGCATACCCTTGACGGCGGCCGTATCGGTATCGCCGCTCAGGCACTGGGTCTTGCTGAGGGCGCTTTGGAAAAGACCGTTGCTTACGTAAAAGAAAGAAAGCAGTTTGGTCGTAGCATCGCTGCATTCCAGAACACACAGTTTGTACTGGCTGATCTGGCTACCAAGGTTGAGGCAGCAAAACTCCTCGTTTACAAGGCAGCTATGAAGAAGCAGGAATATGTGACCAACAACAAGGTTTCCTACAGCGTAGAAGCAGCTATGGCAAAACTGGCAGCAGCAGAGATCGCTATGGAAGTTACCACCAAGTGCGTACAGCTTCACGGTGGTTACGGTTACATCCGTGAGTATGATGTAGAGCGTATGATGCGTGATGCAAAGATCACTGAGATCTATGAAGGAACCAGCGAAGTGCAGAGAATGGTTATTTCTGCAGCACTTTTGAAATAAGAAAGGGAGGACAATACAGTGAAAGTCGTTGTATGTGTAAAACAGGTACCCGATACCAAGGGCGGCGTAAGCTTTAATCCCGACGGTACCTTGAACAGAGCGGCAATGCTTGCCATCATGAATCCGGATGACAAAGCAGGTTTGGAAGCAGCTCTCAGATTAAAAGATGAATACGGTGCAGAGGTAACTGTTCTGACCATGGGTCTTCCCAAGGCAGCAGATGTACTTCGCGAGGCAATTGCCATGGGCGCAGACAAGGGTATCCTGGTAACTGACAGGGTTCTCGGCGGTGCTGATACCTGGGCAACCTCCACCACCATTGCAGGCGCGATCAGAAATCTTGAGTATGACCTGATCATCACCGGCCGTCAGGCTATCGATGGTGATACCGCTCAGGTTGGTCCCCAGATCGCTGAGCATCTCGGACTGCCTGTGATTTCCTATACACAGGAACTGAAGATCGATGGCGACAAGGTTATCGTGAAGAGACAGTATGATGACCGTTATCACATGATCGAAGCAAAAATGCCCTGCCTTGTTACCGCTCTGGCAGAGCTCAACGAGCCCCGTTACATGACCCCCGGCGGAATCTTCGATGCCTGCAAGGCAGAGATCACAACCTGGGGCAGAGCAGACCTGAAGGACGTTGATGATTCCAACCTGGGTCTGAAGGGTTCGCCGACCAAGATCGCTAAGGCTTCCGATAAGGTTCGCAAGGGCGCTGGTACCAAGGTGACTCCCGATTCTCCGGAAGAGGCAGCACAGTACATTACGGATCGTTTGCTTGAGAAGCATGTGATTTAAGAGTAAAGGTGGTGAAAAAGATGAATTTAGAAGAATATAAAGGCGTATATGTCTTTGCGCAGCAGGTAGACAATGAGATCAGTGGTATTTCTTACGAATTGCTGGGCAAGGCAAAAGAACTGGCAGAGTCTTTGGATACCAAAGAAGTTACCGCAGTCCTGATCGGTTCCGATGTAAAGGCACTTGCAGACAACCTGGCTGAGTACGGCGCAGACAAGGTAATCGTAGTTGATGATCCTGAACTGAAAGAGTATCGTACCGAGCCCTATGCACATGCACTTGCATCTGTGATCAACGAGTACAAGCCGGAGATCGTTTTAGTAGGCGCAACCGCAATCGGCCGTGACCTTGGCCCGACCGTTTCCGCAAGAGTTGCTACCGGTCTTACCGCTGACTGTACCGTACTTGAGATCGGTGATTTCCCGCTGGTAGCGATCCCGGGACAGGAGCAGAAGCACAAACAGCTTCTTATGACCCGTCCTGCATTTGGTGGTAACACCATCGCAACCATCGCTTGTCCTGATAATCGTCCGCAGATGGCAACCGTTCGTCCGGGCGTTATGCAGAAGATCGAGCCGGTGAAGGGTGCAAAGGCAGAAGTGATCGAGTACAATCCCGGATTTACTCCCAACAACCGCTATGTAACCATCAAAGAGGTTGTTAAGGCCGTTTCCAATACCGTTGATATCATGGACGCTAAGATCCTGGTATCCGGCGGCCGTGGCGTTGGCAGCCCTGAGAACTTCAAGATCCTTGAGGATCTGGCTGAAGCAATCGGCGGAACCGTTAGCTGCTCCCGTGCCGTTGTAGATTCCGGCTGGAAGCCGAAAGATCTGCAGGTTGGCCAGACCGGTAAGACCGTTCGTCCTAACGTATACTTCGCAATCGGTATCTCCGGTGCGATCCAGCACGTTGCAGGTATGGAAGAGTCTGACCTGATCATCGCGATCAACAAGGATGAGGATGCTCCGATCTTTGATGTAGCTGACTACGGTATCGTAGGCGACCTGAACAAGATCGTTCCCCAGCTGACTGCAGATATCAAAGCTGCAATTGCAAACAAGTAAGGGACAGACAAGTAAGATAGATCTATAAGCAAAGAATAACGAAGGCTGCCGGCATACGCCGGCAGCCTTTTATACTATTCGATTGTTTTTTGTGTTTAGAATTTGGCCGCAAGCTGTGCCTGGAGTTTGGCAATGATTTCATCCTTCTCGGCTAATGCTTTGTCCTTCTCAGCCAAAGCCTTGTCCTTTTCAGCCATTTTTTCACCAAATTCTTCCTGGACTTCTCGTGTAACCCGGTCAACGTCTGTCTCATATGCTGTTCCACCCATGATACCCGTCATCTCCTTTTCAATGCTGTTCCCGTCTGTGATATGTGTTACGATGGTGTTTACAAACAACTTCAGGTTGGTAAGTTCTTTGCTGCTCAGTTCATTGTTTTGATGTAATTCTAACATCTTATCACGGAAATACACAAGGTCTTCCATGGCTTTTTATAACCGAATACGCACGGAAAACGACCGAATAGACATGAACGGTTGAAATGCCCTTTTGAAACAGATAAAATAGCAAATACGTAGATGAGAAAACTGTTTGCAA
>JAFZNL010000261.1 GCA_017550925.1 Lachnospiraceae bacterium
CGAGATCTCCGGCATCATCGGTGGTGGTAGCGGAAACTGGGATAAGTTCTGGGAAGCAGCTAAGACCCTGAAAGACAAAGGATATCCGATCGTATCTTCTGATGGTGACCTTTGGAACGTTTGCAAGCATGATCCCGGTGCTGACAGCTGGCTTGACGCTGACGGAAAGCTTCAGCTTGGCGGTTCCAAACTTGCATTCATGGATTACGCAAAAGACCTTTATGACAATGGCTGGTCCAACAAGACCTCTGCATGGGGTGATGCATGGTTCGCAGATATGAGCGGCGCATCTGATGCAAACGCATTTGGTTTCTTTGGTCCTGCATGGCTGATCAACTACACCATCGCTCCTAACTGCGGTGGCGAAGCAGTCGGCGAAGGCACCTATGGTGACTGGGCAGTTTGTGATTCACCTGTTGGCTTCTTCTGGGGCGGCACATGGATCATGGCTAACAAGAACATGGATCCTGCAAAGAAGGACGCTGTTAAGGAACTCATCTACTGGATCACCCTTGACTCCAGCGAAGATGGACTTCAGTACAAGTGGGCAAACGGAACTCTGAACGGCGAAGGCGGCACAAAGGATACAGTAGCATCCGGTACCGTAATGGGCAAGTCTGATGGATCTCTTGACTTCCTCGGCGGCCAGAACATGTTCGATTACTTCATCCCTGCAAACAAGTATGCAAAGGGTGACACCATGACTCAGTATGATGAGAGCATCAACAACGCTTATACCGAGCAGGTTGCACAGTATGCAGCAGGCGAGAAGTCCAAAGAAGATGCAATCGCTTCCTTCAAGGAAAAAGTTGCTACCGACCTTGGTATCGAAGCAGCAGAGTAATCTGACCAATACGCAAGAAATTGCGGTATAAAGCAGTAAATAAGTAACGCTAATGCAATGAATTCTGCGGGAAGTAGTATTTTCCCGCAGAATTTCTGAGCATAAGCGGTGTATCTGAAGAATATTACTTCGGTAATCAAATACCGTAAACCTTTGCGATATTTGATTGCCGGAGTGATAAAAACATCCCGGAGGATCGATACATGAAGAAGGGCAAATTTAACGGGTATGCGAAGTGGGGTTACATTTTCTGCATTCCTTTTTTCCTGGCATATGCCATTTTCCAGTTATATCCGACATTCTATACCATCATCATCGGATTCACAGACCTGAAGGGTGTAGCAGCAACAGACTGGCACTTCCTGAAGGACGATTTATTCGCAAACTACAAGTTCATATTAGGGAACTCCATGTTCCGCAAAGCATTCGGTAATACCGTAAAACTGTGGGTATTCAACTTCATCCCGCAGATCTCCTTAGCGCTTTTGCTGACGGCATGGTTTACAGACCGCCGTTTCAAGATCAAAGGCGAAGGATTCTTTAAAGTTGTATTCTATATGCCGAACATCATCACGGCAGCAACCATCGCAATCCTGTTCAGCTCCCTGTTCGGATTCCCTATGGGCCCTGTCAACGATTTGTTGATGAGATTCGGTTTCATCGATGAACCGTACAACTTCCTGATCAAGAAGAATGTGGCACAGTACATCATCATGTTCATCCAGACCTGGATGTGGTACGGCTATACAATGATCATCCTGATCTCCGGCGTACTCGGTATCAGTACTGAGATCTTCGAGGCGGCGGAAGTGGATGGCGCAAACGGATGGCAGACCTTCTGGCTGATCACCATCCCGAACATCAAGACAATCCTTTTGTTCACCCTGGTAACAAGTTTGATCGGTGGTTTGAACATGTTCGATATCCCGCAGCTGTTCGTATTCGGCGGCGGCCCGGACAATGCGACCATGACCACGAACATCTTCATTTACAACCAGGCGTTCAAGGGAAGTTACATGTACAACAGAGCATCAGCAGCAAGTATGATCATGTTCGTGATCATCGTAGTGCTTTCAGCACTGCTGTTCTACCTGCTGCGTGACAAAGACGAGAAGGCGCTCGAGCGTATCAAGAAGGAAGAAAGAAAAGCCCAGAAGATACGTGCAAAAGAAGCGGCAGCTCGCGGTCAGATGTAAGGAGGTGGCTGAACATGGCATTAAATTTATCAAAAGCAGGTGCAGCCGGCTCCGGAGCGGCAGTAACCATGAACAAGAAACAGCAGCATAATCCGGTACTGAAGGTGATCATCTACATCGTGTGCATCATCCTGACGATCCTTTCCCTGATGCCGTTCATCATCATGATGGTGAATGCGACCAGGTCCACAAACGAGATCCAGGCGCATGCAGTATCCCTGATCCCTTCGAAGTATCTGTTCAACAACTTGAAGATCCTGGTATCCAAGAGTTTCGACCCGAAGGTAGGTTTCATGAACTCCATGATCGTATCCGTAGGCGTTACCCTCCTGGCTATCTACTTCTCAACACTGACAGCATACGGCCTTGTAATCTATGACTGGAGACTGAAAAACGCAGTATTCAAGTTCATCGTAGCAGTCATGATGATCCCGGCACAGCTGACCACCATCGGTTTTTATCAGATGGTATATAAGATCCACATGACGAACCATTTGAGCATGCTGATCTTACCGGCAATCGCAAACTCCTCCATGGTATTCTTCATGAGACAGTACATGGTAGGTGCATTGCCTTTCGAACTTGTACAGGCAGCCCGAATCGACGGAGCGGGCGAGTTCTTCATCTTCAACAAGATCGCACTGCCGATCATGAAACCGGCAATCGCAACACAGGCGATCTTCACCTTCGTAGGATCCTGGAACAACCTGTTCACACCTATGATCCTGTTGACAGACCAGAAGAAGTTCACACTGCCTATCATGGTATCCCTCCTTCGCGGAGATATTTACCGAACCGAGTTCGGAACCATCTATCTGGGTCTGACGATGACGGCCCTGCCGCTGATCATCGTATACCTGATCCTATCTAAGTACATCATCGCCGGCGTGGCTTTAGGTAGTGTTAAAGGTTAATGTAACTTTTATAGAAGAGTTCCCCGTCAGGGGAACTCTTCTTTTTGTTATTCCATATCAACCCTTTCTGTGCTATACTCATAAAGCGCGGTCATTTGCCCGCAAATATCAACACAAAGGAAAACAGCATGAGATTACAATACGACGAAGAGACGGGTGAGGTGACGGAAGGCAGTATTGTCGACCCCAATATCGAACAATATGATGCCCCTGTACCGGAAACAAAGAAAGATAAGTTTTTCAACTTCATGAATATGTTCGGAGATATGTTCTTTTTGAACGTGGTTTTCTTTGTGACATCAGTTCCGATCATCACCCTGGGCGCGTCTTTCACGGCGCTTTACAGCGTAACGCTGAAGATGGTGCGAAAAGAAGAGGGAAAAGTGATTCCCTCATATTTTAAGGCATGGAAACAAAACTTTATCCCGGCGACCAAGGCGTGGGCCGTGATCCTGATCTATCTCTATCTGATGTATGTAGAGTATCAGTTTATGCTGCAGATGAGTCCGCAAAGCCAGAATATCATGTTCTTTGTAATGGGACTGGAGATGCTGCTGCTGGCCTTTATCCTGCCGCTGCTTTTTCCGCTGATCGCAAGATATGAAAATACGACCTTTAATTACCTTCGGAATTCCCTGGTGTTTTCCGTTTCCAATATCTGGGTATGGTTCCGCGTTTTCATTTCCTGGATGGCGCCGTTCCTTCTGACCCTGATGAAGATCGAGATCCTGTACTATGCCTGGTATGTATGGGCAATGCTGCTCTGTTCTATTCTGGCTTACAGTGATTCCATTATCATCAGAAAACTGTTTGACCAGCTGGAGGCGGCAGAGCAGGAAAAAGCCCAAAACCAGCCGGCGAAGGAAAAGCCTGGAAAAGCTGCGAAGTCTGTAAAGAACGAAGAGGAAGAAATTGAAAAGCCTGTAAAAACAAGTCTGGCAGAGAAAGCAAAAATCCGCAGGGATGATACTGCGGAAAAGGACGCCAAAAAAGCTGCTGCAAAATAATGTGTTGTTAAACAGAAAAGCTTGAGAACAGGAATGATATGACAAAACACGAATATTTAAACACCATCAGCCGGACACTCAGCGGGCGGGTTGAGCCTGCGGTGCAAAAAGAGACCTTAGAGTATTACAAAGAATATATCGATTCACAGATTGTCAAGGGTGATTCCGAAGAAATGGTGCTGGCTACCTTAGGCGATCCGAAACTTCTGGCAAAAACCGTGATCGCATCGCAGCCTGAGCCTTATGGTGATGCGAAGATGACAAGGTCGGCAGTGCCGGAATCGGAGCGTAAAAAGCAGGACAGACAACTGATCCTTATTCTGATCGTGATACTGATCGTGCTTTTCCTTGCACTGGGACTGGTATTTAAGGTGGTATGGAAACTGCTTCCGATCCTGATACCGGTTGGCATTATTGTATTTGTGATCCGCAAGCTGCGGGACCGATCATGAGTACGTAAATGGATTATAAATATAGTAGTAAGATGCACAGCAGCGTAATGTAATTTGAACACAAGTAAACAGCCCGTCAGGGGTGACGGGCTGTTTTGGGGAGTATAAATTAAAAATAACGATTTGTGCAACAACTTGATTGGGGGATTGCTGTTGCTAATGTTATTATAGGTCTTTTCTAAAATGCTTGCAAGCGGTTTTTCATGAATTAAAACGTTTAAGATATTAAAAAAAAATAAAGTATGTAAACAGAAAGAGAAATCGGGCAAATGAACCATATTTGGGAGCTGATCGCCCCCTGCCATTTCGGTTTGGAGGCAGTTTTAAAACGAGAGATCCCAGATCTCGGCTATACAGTAACACAGGTGGAAGATGGCCGGATCACCTTTGAAGGAGATGCGGAAGGCGTCTGTCGCAGTAATATTTTTTTGCGCAGCGCGGAGCGTATTTTGATCAAAGTTGGGAGCTTTCATGCAGAGAGTTTTGATGACCTTTTCGAAGGCATGAAGGCGCTGCCCTGGGATGAGTTCATCCCTGCTGACGGCAAGTTCTGGGTCACCAAGGCGGCAAGTGTAGGGAGCAAGCTCTTTTCCCCTTCGGACATTCAATCTATCTGTAAAAAAGCCATGGTGGAAAGCCTGAAAAAGAGCCATCATGTGGAGTGGTTCCCGGAAAACGGCGCATCCTATCCGGTGCGGATCTTCATTAAAAAAGATGAGGTGACGGCGGCGCTGGATACAACAGGGGAATCCCTTCATAAAAGAGGATACCGCATTTTAACTGCAAAGGCGCCCCTTCAGGAAAACCTGGCAGCCTCCCTGATCATGCTGACGCCCTGGAAAAAAGACAGGATCCTAGTAGATCCCTTCTGTGGGAGCGGAACCTTTCCAATAGAGGCGGCACTCATGGCAGCCAATATCGCGCCGGGAATGAATCGTAGTTTTACGGCGGAGAGCTGGACCAATATCATTCCGAAAAAAGAGTGGTACGGCTGTGTCAATGAAGCCCAGGATATGATCGATATGTCTCAGATGCCGGACCTGCAGGGATATGATATTGATGAGCAGGTTATTAAAGTGGCACGGGATAATGCGAAGCGCGCAGGGGTTGAGAAGTTCATCCATTTTCAGGCGCGGCCAGTATCGGAATTATCACATCCGAAAAAGTACGGTTTTCTGATCACAAATCCGCCCTATGGGGAAAGGCTTTCTGATAAGAAGGAATTAAAAGAGATCTATACTGCCTTGGGACAGCGTTTCAGGGAATTGGACTGTTGGTCCATGTACCTGCTGACAGGTTATGAGGATGCGGTGAAAGATATCGGTATAAAGCCGCAGAAGAACAGGAAACTGTATAACGGCATGTTGAAAACCTACTTTTATCAGTTCCCGGGACCGAAACCGCCAAGACAATGATCACTTATTGCAGTTTCCGGAATGAAAAACGGAATGAAGGACTGATAGTATATTTGGAGATAACAAAATGAGAGGAAAATGGGCAATTTTCATCGCCGTTTTATTCTCGCTCCTCTTTGTTGCCGGCGTAGGGACTATGTTAGCCATGGGTAACAAATCGGGAGATAGGAATATCGCGGCAGATGGAAATGGGCAGGGCAGCGCGGTAGCGCTGACCGGAGATACAACAGGCAGGGAAAATGCCGACAGTATGCTTGCGTCGACCGGAAATAGAGCAGATGGTAACTTGTCGGGCGAAAATGCCGGAGATGCTATGCAAGCTGAAAATGCTGTAATGGACGGAAATGCCGGAGAAGATTTACCTGCATTGACTGGTGACGAAACTGCCCAAAATACCGGAGCAGATCAGATCGGAAATTCGACAGGTAACGCCGCAGTTGATAGTAGTGTATCAGATGGAAACGCATTGAACGGAATTGCGACGGACGGAAATGCCGGAACAACGGTGCAGGACGGACAAAGCGCTCTTTCCCAGGAAGAGTCTGACCGCATTAACTTAGAACTTGCCAGAAGACTGCGCAGCACCTATGATAAAATCGTAGTGCTCGATCCGGGACATGGCGGCACGGACAGTGGTCTGGTTGCAGCTCCTTCGGACGCGCCGGAAACAGAACTGGCTGAAAAAGAACTGGCGCTGCAAGTGGCGCTCAAAGTGAAAGAAATATTAGAGCAAAAGCAGGTTTGCGTGATCCTGACCAGGGATACGGATATGACAGTGGGAGAAAGCTCACGTGCGCTCATCGCGAATGGAATGCCGGCGGACCTGTTCATCAGCCTGCATGCCCGTTCTGATGCGGATACCACTCTGCATGGCATGAGCGCAGTGTATAATGCGTCGTTCTATTCCCCGCGGATCCAGAACGCAGAGCTTGCTTATGATCTTTTAAAGAACATGGAAGATGCAACAAAAGAAAAAAGCCTTGGAATGTTTGATGCTGACAGGGATGCGGATATCATGTCGCTGATGATCCCTTCGGTGGAGCTTTCCTTAGGGCAGCTCAGTAACGCCCAGGATGTAAAGCTTTTGATGCGTGATGATTACCGGGACAAACTTGCTTCCGGTATTGCAGATGGTATCCTGGCATCCTTTGATCGGATGGAAGATAATATAGAGGAATAACACGCTGATGAGCGGCGTGATATTGATTGAAAGACAAAGAAAGGTCGTGAAACAATGTCCGAACAGACACAAACTCCTACCCTGGTCCTTGCCAGTTCCAACAAGGGAAAACTAAATGAAGTACGCCAGATCCTGGCAGACAGCGAGTTATCCGTGATCCCATTGAGTGAAACGGGATTTACGGATGATATCGAAGAAAACGGCGAAACCTTTATGGAGAATGCTTACATTAAAGCAAAGGCCGTTTGTGATGCACTGAACCTTCCCGTGCTTGCCGATGATTCCGGGCTTGTTGTAGACGCCATGGATGGAGCGCCGGGTGTCATGAGTGCCCGTTTCATGGGACGTGAGACGCCTTACAGCGAAAAAAATACCGCAATCATTAAAACCCTTGAGGGCGTGCCGGATGAAAAACGAAGTGCCCGATTTGTCTGCGCTATGTGTGCGGTTTTCCCTGATGGCAGAAGATTTGATGTGGAGGAGACCATGGAAGGCCGGATCGGTTATGAGATCAAGGGCGAGCATGGCTTTGGCTACGATCCCATTTTTTTCCTGCCGGAGTACGGAAAAACCTCAGCAGAGATTTTGCCGGAAGAGAAAAATGCCATATCCCACAGGGGAAAAGCCCTTCGGAAGATGGCTGAGCTGCTGCTGAAAGAGTTATGATCTTAAGTGTTTTTCTGAAAAACGGGGACGAAAACAAGTGTTTCATATATTCAATAAAAAGATTGGCTATTTTCTGATTCATGGTTGACAGGAGAACATTTGTTCGGTATAATATATGTATATCGAACATTGAAAAGATATCGGGTTGCTTTCTAAATATCCTTTAATAGCGTAAAATCTTGAAGGTATATCGGCCGAAACCGAACAAAGGCCATATTCGATATTCATATTTATGTAGCCTGAGTTATATCAGGTAGAGGCATCAGGCTAATGCCATTAAAAGACCGGAGTGGAAACGCTTCGGAA
>JAFZNL010000262.1 GCA_017550925.1 Lachnospiraceae bacterium
ATCTATGACAAGATCAAAAACCGTCATCCCCAGAGCAGCAAGGAACTGAAACGGTGGATCAAGGATGAAGAGAAGGCCTGGCTGAAACCCCAGCGGATCCTGAAGGAATCCGTTTCAAAGGCAAAGGAGACCGGAAGTAAAGCGGTGGAGGATACCGGCGCATTTACCATGATCGAGACCCAGGCCCTTCTTGACCGGATCAATGAACACAGGATCTTCGATCAAAGAGAAAGAAAACGGGCAAAGGAAATCCTTGCGGAAATGGTCATCCATGAACTGATCAAAGCGGAGGCCGAACTGCCGGATGTCAAAGATCGTAAGTACATTACCAGATTTGAGCAGATAGGAACAGAAGAGGCTTTCCGTGACATGGCAAGGGGACTTGCCGCATCGAAGGATTTTGATGTCCTTCTGACAAAGGTAGGCATCAAGAAGGATCTGACACCGGAAGCCTGTGTCAAGTTCATGGTCAACGGACTGGATAAGGAAATCGTGCAAAAGGGAGCAGAAATTTTGAAGGTTCCTTATTGGAGCAAGGAAAAGAAAAAAGAAAAAGCAAAAGAAAAAGTGGAAGAACTGGGATTTCAGGCAGAAGGAAAAGAGAGAAAGCGCTCCAGATCTGTAGGTACTCTGCAGCGCAAATGGTAACAGGATGACTGGCGCAGCGGGACTGGTGCAAAGAGACGTAAGAAAGGTTTACGGGGAATGAACAGAAACGGGATAGATCACAGCAAAGGACTGTTTCGGATCGTGGCTTTGATCATGACATTGGTCATGATCCTGACCATGATGCCACAGGGCGCGCTTTTTTCAATACTGCAGATTCAGGCAAAGGCGGAAGATGCAGAGAAAGAAAATGCGCCCCGCTACATCGTAGACCCTGATATTGAAGTGGCTTACAGGGATCTGCAGCAGATCATATCCCGTCTGCATACGGATTTTTCACAGGCCAAAGAAGCGGTTTCTTCGGAAAAGGTTGATATGAAGAGCCTGTCCGACCTGATCGACGAACTGGATATCTTTTATTCGGATGTACTGCCAGCCTATGCAAAAACAAAAAAATCATACTACGGACAGCATGTCAGCCGTCTCGGACAGGATAAAACGAAGGCGGTCAGCCAGCTGTATCCCAAGATGATCGAAAAGGTGGAAGCGTATCAAAAAGATGAAGTAAGGCAGGCGTATTATAAAACGCTGGTCAGTGTTGAAGAGGCGTCCCTTAGCGGCATTGCCAGCGATGTCACCTATTCCATGGCAGTCCTTGAGCAGGAGCTGGAAACCGCGGAGAGCCGCGCAGTTCCGGGAACAGGCGTGGCAGAGCGGATCCGGGATGCCGAAACCCTGACAAAAAAGAGTCAGAAGATCGCCGGATCCATCGAAGATGCCCTCGGCTGCATCGAGAAGATCCGAAAGGACAGTTTCGTTTCCGAAGCCGGCGCTGTGCCTTTGACAGGAAGCAAGCTGTCAGATACACAGAACAGGCTGAATGAAGCCACAACAAAGCTGGATGGCCTGAATGTCCGGATCGAAAGACTGCGGGAAAGCGGCGGGGACGAGGAAACACCGGATGAGACTTCGGCTGATCAGACTGTCAGCGGGAATGATACGGATGCAGAAGAAAAAACGGCCAAAACACCGAAGATCCGCAGCAAAGGCTCTTCGATCCCGGGCGGAGCGGAAATGTCAGCCACTGCGGAAAGTGAGCTGAAAAAAGTCAGCCAGACCTATGTGCTGGAAGTGAGCACAGGGGAACAGGATGGCAGCGGCGTTTCCTATTTTATCATTACCTATAACAAAGACCGAACGATGTACCTCTTCCCTCATAAAGGAGATTTTGTAAATGGGGAGAAGTTCGCGGATAAATATAAGGATATTACCAAGACGAGTGCCGAATACGCGGCGTTTACAGATGTTGCTGCTGACGGACAGGGGAGTGTAACCGCAGATCCCCTTGGAAGTTATACCACCAATCAGGTGGTCTTCCAGACAACGGAACCCATCGAGACGGTTGATAACATTCAGTTTTTTGTAAAAGAAGCAGATGGCCAGGACTGGGATCTTGAGGCACTGCGCCTTTATGAGGCGGAAGGCATCTACGGACCGGATATGGTGGGTGGTTTTTCCGCTGAGCGTTTCATTGACTATAAGGGAAACCTGATCGCAGAGGCGCAGTTTGACGGCAGGGCCGAGGCTATGGAAGAGACAGAAATGCTGTATCTTATGAGCTCTGTTTCCGGAAACGAGATGCAAAAAGAGCTGGAAAAGGCAGGCAGAAAACTGGCGAAAGATGTCCTTAAAAATTCCGACGAAATGATGGTCGAAGAGTTGGAAGGCGAAGATGTCATTGAGGATGAGGAGGCTGAAATACCGGAGCAGGTTTCTCTTGAAAACTATGCATACCGTTTTACCTGGGATGAGGATAGGCTGATCTCATTAGATGGCGACGATGCGGAAGAAGGCGTCAGCCTGAAGAAAGCTGATTTCGGAAATGCGGGGTTGCGGGATCCGGCGGTAAATGATAGGTACGGATTCTGGGTATCCTTTGCAGATTTTACGGGAGCTGGACTGGAGAGTCTTTCCTATAGAAAAAGATCGTCGCTGGCAGAAGGCGAATATATCGAGGATCTGGCACTGAAGATCACATATAAAAACCACTTTGGTGAGTTTCGGACGGTTTCCCTTCCCGTTGTAACAAACGCGTTAAAATGGACCACTGACAATGGCATGGATCAAACCCAGATCGCAGGCATCGGCACCCAGGGGCAGTCCCTGTTCTTTGCCGGGATCATCCCGGAATTTGATTCCCTGTGGCAGGTATCCGTCATGTCCGGTGACAGTGCTTTGTCCTCCTGCTCCATGCATGCCGGGGAGCGGACGCAGATCCAGGAAGAGCGTGCACTGATGTCTTCTTCCGATGATGTTTCCGTTACCGGTTTTGCCATGTATGATATGAGAAGCGGCGGCATCACTGTGATCAGCGAGGGTGCCAAAGTGGTATACCGCAATGGTCTGACCCCCATGTATTTCCATAGGTCACAGGATGAATACGGAACCCATGTGACCGCCGGTGAAGAGACGATCCTTCCCATCGAAAAGGCGGAAGGTGCCATTGATTTTGGCTTTAAGAATGACAAAAAACAGTATCTGGTTGCCATGGCAACGCCCTCCGAGGCAGGCGGCGA
>JAFZNL010000263.1 GCA_017550925.1 Lachnospiraceae bacterium
CCGGAACCGATATCGGAGTTGCCCTTCTTGGTCAGCGGCTGATACTGATGATAAGCGCTGCCGTCTTCGAACTGGGTAGAAGCGATATCGATGATCCTCTGGCGTGCACGCTCGGGGATCAGATGTACGAAACCGAGCAGATCCTGGCAGGAATCTCTGAAGCCCATGCCGCGGCCGATACCGGACTCGTAGTAAGAAGCGGAACGTGACATATTGAAGGTAACCATGCACTGATACTGATTCCAGATGTTGACCATGCGGTTGACTTTGTCGTTGGAAGACTGAACCGTGTACTTGGTCAGCAGTTCATCCCAGTAGGAGCAAAGTGCATCAAATGCCTTGTCCACATCTTCGGTGGTCTGATATTTTGCCAAAAGTGCATCAGCAGGCTTTTTGTTGATCACGCCGTAAGATTCCCACTTGTCATCATCGGGATTCTCACAGTAGCCAAGTACGAATACATAAGTTTTGGATTCGCCGGCTGCCAGGGAAACGTTGATCTGATGGGAAGCGATGGGTGACCATCCGGATGCCATGGAGTTACGAGCCTTGCCTTCTTCTACTGCCAGCGGATTAGCGCCGCCTCTGTTGTAGCTGCCCATGAACTCGTCACGGCTGGTATCAAAACCGTCAACCTCAGTATTTACGGAATATACTGCGAAGTGATTACGACGCTCGCGGTACTCGGTCTTGTGATAGATGGTAGAACCCTTTACTTCGATCTCGCCGGTGGAGAGATTTCTCTGGAAGTTTCTGGGATCCTCGTCAGCATTCCACAGACACCATTCTACATAAGAGAAGAGCTGGATGTCTTTTGCAGCGGAGCCTTCGTTGGTCAGGGTCACTCTCTGGATCTCGCAGGAATCGCCCAGGGGAACGAAAGAAAGAACGCTTGCTTTTACATCATTCTTCTTGCCGGTGAAACGGGAATAACCGATACCATGACGGCACTCATACTCATCAAGGGGAGTCTGGGTCGGCTTATAGCCCGGATTCCAGATGGTGTCGCCGTCTTTTACATAGAAATATTTACCATTGATATCCAAGGGAACGTCGTTGTAACGATAACGGGTGATGCGGAGCAGTTTTGCATCCTTATAGAAAGAGTACCCGCCCATGGTGTTGGAGATGAGTGAGAAAAACTCGCTGCATCCTAAATAATTGATCCAGGGGAGCGGGGTTTCGGGGGTAGTGATGACATACTCGCGCTTGTCATCATCGAAGTAGCCAAATTTCATAGGTAACCTTCCTCCTATACATGTTTTTTATTTGTTTCAGCCGCCCTGCGATAACTGCGGCTAAAACGATTTCGTTATAAATTTGATTATACCAAAAATGTAAAAGAATTCAAGTATCACGGGGAAATTATCACAAAATCCGATAATTGCTTGAAAGAGAGGGCGAAATCTGTTAAAATAATCAAAGTCTGTTCCGAAGAGGGACGTTTTTTTGCTGTGCATTTATTGGATGGTTATTAATATAGGGGAAGTAATACAGAGGAAATAAAATGAAATTAGTAGAAAAAGTATTCGGCACACATTCCGAGCGAGAACTTAAGAGGATCGAGCCGATCGTACAGAAGATCGAGAGCCTGGATGAGGCAATGCAGGCACTGACTGATGAGGAACTCAAGGCGAAAACAGCTGAGTTCAAACAGCGTTTCGCTGATGGCGAGACATTGGATGACCTGCTTCCGGAAGCATATGCAGTTGTCAGGGAAGCCGGAGACCGTGTATTAAATATGAAGCACTACAGGGTACAGCTCATCGGCGGTATTATCCTCCATCAGGGACGTATCGCAGAGATGCGTACCGGTGAAGGTAAGACCCTGGTTTCCACCCTGCCGGCATACCTGAATGCATTGGAAGGAAAAGGTGTCTGCATCGTTACCGTCAATGATTACCTGGCAAAGCGTGATGCGGAGTGGATGGGACAGATCCATGAGTTCCTTGGCCTGAAGGTTGGCGTTGTCCTCAATCACATGGAAAAGGACGAGCGCCGCGCGGCATATAATTGCGATATTACCTATGTAACAAATAACGAGCTGGGTTTTGATTACCTGCGTGACAACCTGGTAATTTATAAGGAACAGCTGGTACAGCGTGATCTGCACTACGCCATCATCGATGAGGTTGACTCGGTTTTGATCGATGAGGCCAGAACCCCGCTGATCATTTCCGGACAGAGCGGAAAGTCCACAAAACTGTATGAGGCCTGCGATATCCTGGCAAGGCAGTTAAAGCGAGGCAAGGATCAGGAAGAGCAGAGCAAGCTGGATATCATGATGGGTGTCGAGCAGGAAGAGGATGGCGATTTTATCGTTAATGAAAAAGACAAGATCCTGAATCTGACGGCAGAAGGTGTCACCAAGGTGGAACGTTTCTTCCAGATCGAGAACCTGGCAGATCCCGAGAACCTTGAGATCCAGCACAACATTATCCTGGCTCTCCGTGCCCATAACCTGATGTTCCGTGATCAGGACTATGTGGTAAAAGACGACCAGGTATATATTGTCGATGAGTTTACCGGCCGTATCATGCCGGGCCGCCGTTATTCCGATGGTCTGCATCAGGCCATTGAGGCAAAAGAGCATGTGAAGGTAAAAAGAGAGAGCAAGACCCTTGCTACTATCACCTTCCAGAACTTCTTTAATAAATTCGAGAAAAAAGCCGGCATGACCGGTACCGCCCTTACCGAAGAAAAGGAATTCCGTGACATCTACGGAATGGACGTTATCGAGATCCCGACCAATCGGCCTGTAATCCGTGAGGATTTAGAGGACGTGGTTTATAAGACCAAGAAGGAAAAATACAACGCCGTTGTGAACGCGGTAAAGGAGGCACATGCGAAAGGACAGCCGGTGCTGGTCGGTACCATCACCATTGAGACCAGTGAGCTGCTTTCCAAGATGCTCAGTAAAGAAGGAATCCAGCATAAAGTCCTGAACGCAAAGTTCCATGAAATGGAGGCTGAGATCGTCGCTGATGCCGGTGTACACGGAGCAGTGACCATCGCCACCAACATGGCCGGCCGTGGTACGGATATCAAACTGGATGATGATGCCAGGGCTGCAGGCGGACTCAAGATCGTTGGTACAGAGCGTCATGAATCAAGACGTATTGATAATCAGCTCCGCGGTCGTTCCGGACGTCAGGGCGATCCCGGTGAATCCCGTTTTTATATCTCACTGGAAGATGATCTGATGAGACTCTTCGGTTCCGACCGGATGATGACCATGTTCAATGCCCTTGGTATTGAGGAAGGACAGCAGATCGAGCATAAGATGCTGACCAACGCCATCGAGACCGCCCAGAAGAAGATCGAGAACAACAACTTTGGTATTCGTAAAAACCTGCTTGAGTACGATCAGGTTATGAACGAGCAAAGAGAGATCATTTATGCGGAAAGACGCCGTGTACTGGATGGCGAGAGCATGCGTGATGTTATCTATAAGATGATCTCCGATACCGTAGAAAGTGCCATTGACACCTGCATTTCCGATGATAAGAAAGCAGATGACTGGGATCTTGGAGAGCTGAATCAGATCCTTCTTCCCATCGTACC
>JAFZNL010000264.1 GCA_017550925.1 Lachnospiraceae bacterium
CCTGCAGATCCTGAATGAACATGATCTGTCTTTCTGTATTACCGGATGAGATGGGCACTGTCATACAGCCAACCTTATGGCTGCCGCCGTTGAGTCCCGCTCCGCCTGTAAAAAGTCCGAAACCGTAAGATACCTGACATACATCTTCTTTACTTCCGCCTGCTGCAACGATAGCTCTTGCACAGCAGTCCTCCCACAGATCAATGTCGCCCTGGCTGTAAAAAGCAACCACGCGCTTTCCGGTGGTTCCGGATGTAGAATGGATCCTGACAACCTCATCCTTGGGTACACCCATCAGGCCGTAAGGATAAGCATCCCGCAGATCCTTCTTGGAAAGAAAAGGAAGTTTATGCAGATCGTCGATGGTCTGAATATCTTCGGGTTTCACGCCTTTCTTTTCCATCTTCTTGCGATAATAAGGAACATTGTCCCAGACATGCTGTACCTGTTCCCTGAGTTTTTGGTTTTGAATGGCGATGATCTCATCACGAGACGCGCATTCAATTTCCGGTTGAAAATACTGTTCCAATTTCCGCCTCCTTGTCCGGCATCAGGCAGCCTCTCTTCTAATCTGCCTCGTGCCACATTACATGTTCCGCCGCTTCAGACGTTCTTTCCAAGTTCGAACGCTTTTTTATTCATCTCTAAGAACTTCGCAGGTACTACCGCTTCCATTGCCTTCTGCCATGCCTCCTCGGGCATATCAAAGTAATGGGACAGCCTGCCCATCAGCACGATGTTGACCGCTTTTGCGGATCCTGCCTGCTGCGCTAAGGAAAGACAATCGATGGCATCTACCTTAGCACCGGTCTGTTTCATTTTTTCCACCAGATCCGTCGGATACTCCATGGCACCGGTGATGACCGGCATGGGATCGATCTGCTGAATGTTCGTTACGATCTGACCGTCCTTTTTCAGGTAAGGCAGCCATCTTGCCGCCTCAAGAAGTTCAAAGGAGATGATATAATCAGCCTCTCCCTCGTCTACAAGCGGGGAATACACCTTATCCCCATATCTGACATAAGTCACGACGCTGCCGCCTCTTTGGGACATGCCGTGCACTTCAGATACCTTAACATCATATCCGGCATCCAGTAAAAGACGCCCTAACAGTTTACTTGCCAGCAGGGAACCCTGTCCGCCCACGCCGACGATCATTACATTTTTTGTTTCCGACATTTTTTTATCCTCGTATATTTGTTATCTGTTTCGTCCTGTTAATGATAGACTTTTTATTTCCATTGATTTCAGATACTATTTTCTGATTTTCCGGAACGTATTCTGTCTTCCGTTTATTCAGTATGAGTTCCTACTCTTCTGTATGCTCGAACGCCCCTACCGGACACAGCTGCTCGCAAACGCCGCAGCCCACACAAAGGGTCTCATCGATATGTGCCTTGCCGTCCTTCATGGAAATAGCCGGGCATCCGATCTTCATACAGGATTTGCATCCGATACATTTATCCGTATTCACGCATACCGGCTTATTATGCTTCACATATTTCAGCAGCGCGCAGGGTCTTCTGGAAATGATCACGGAGGGCTCTTTTGCCGCAAGTTCTTCCTTGATGGCTGCATCTGTTGCCTTCAGGTCATAAGGATCTACCACGCGAACCCTTTCAAATCCCATGGACTTGCAGAGTGCCTCAAGATCGATCTTTCCTGCCGGGTCACCCTTGATGTTGTAACCGGTGGTAGGGTTCTGCTGATGTCCCGTCATACCGGTGATGGAGTTATCCAAAATGATCACGGTGGAATCCGACTGGTTATAAGCGATGTTAGCCAGTCCCGTCATACCGGAATGCATGAAGGTGGAATCGCCGATAACCGCTACGGTCTTACCTTCGTTCTCACCCTCGCCCGCCTTGTTAAAGCCATGGATCGCGCTGACAGATGCGCCCATGCAAAGGGTGGTATCGATGGCGGAAAGCGGAGCCACAGCGCCCAAGGTATAGCAGCCGATATCACCAAGTACCGTGCATTTATTCTTATTCAGTGTATAGAACAGACCTCTGTGAGGACAGCCTGCACACATCACAGGGGGTCTTCCAGGGATGGGATCATCAACGGAAAGTACCTGATCAGCGGTATGCTCTCTGCCCCAAACCAGGCCGCCTAAACATTTTCTCAGGAGGTTCTGTGAAAACTCACCGCACATGGGAAGCAGGTCTTTTCCGTGAACAGAAAGGCCAAGGCTCTTGCAGTGATTTTCAATGATGGGATCCAGCTCTTCCACAACGATGAGTACTTCGTTGTCCTTTGCAAAATCTTTGATCAGTTTTTCAGGCAGGGGATTTACCATACCCAGCTTCAAAACGGAAACGGAATTGCCGAATACTTCCTTAACATACTGATAAGATGTGGAAGAAGTGATGATGCCGACTTTTCTGCCGTTCGGGCTTGTAACGGTGGCTTTTTCCACCCGGTTGATCTCGCAGTTTTCAGCCCACTGGGCCATTCTCTTCATCCGGTCTTCCACGAAGGGATGACGGCGGATCGCATTGCCGGGCATCATGACATATTTCGGAATGTTCTTCTCATATGCTTTTCTGTCGGGCACTTTTCTTTCCGCAGTTTCCACAACGGACTGGCTGTGGGCTACACGGGTGCACATCTTGATGATGATGGGCGTATCATATTCCTCAGACAGGTCATAAGCCAGTGCGGCAAAAGTGCGAGCCTCTTCGGAATCGGCAGGCTCAAGCATCGGCACCTTGGATGCGATCGCATGATGTCTGGAATCCTGCTCATTTTGAGAAGAATGCATACCTGCATCGTCTGCCACACAGATCACGATACCCGCATTCACGCCGGTATAGGACATGGTATAGAGAGGATCCGCCGCAACATTCAGACCTACATGTTTCATGCCGCAAAAAGAGCGCCTGCCGGCAAGGGATGCGCCAAACGCCGCTTCCATCGCCACCTTCTCATTTGGCGCCCATTCACAATAAATCTCATCATATTTCGCCGCTTCCTCTGTCACCTCAGTACTCGGCGTACCGGGATAACTGGAAACAAAAAGACAGCCCGCTTCATAGAGCCCGCGAGCGAATGCCTGATTTCCCAGCATCAGTTTCTTCATAGTGTTGTACTCTCCTGTTTCTTGTTTCTATATCGTTTTTTCATACCTGCAAAAGTGCATTTTGGAACACTTTTGCCATGTACGAACATATCTATACCACTTTATCACAAAATTAATGTATTCTCAATCATTATTTTCTACTAAAACAAAGACTCCCCCCCCCGGGGGGCGCTAAGCGCCAGTGGCGCTTGCTCAGCGCGGACCGAGCCGGGAGGCGAGACGGCTGTCGCCGCAGGCGACTGATGAGGGGTCATTTTTCATCAAGGTATCTCCACCAGCCCCGCGTCCTTCATCTCCTGGAGGCTCTTCAGCATACCCAGTTTCGCATGGGGGAAGGTCAGCCCACCCTGGAAATACACTGCATAGGGTTCCTTCATAGGTCCGTCAGCGGAAAGCTCAATGGATGAACCTGATACGAACGCTCCGGCTGCCATGATCACCTGTGCATCATAGCCCGGCATATCCCAGGGTTCCGGGGTCACAAAACCGTCCACCGGTGCTGCGCCCTGAATGCCCTTACAAAAAGCGATCAATGCTTCCGGTTTGCGGAGCACGATAGCCTGAATGATGTCATACCGATCTTCCAAACCATTGGGCCGTACTTCAAATCCCAGCTTTTCATACAGGTTTGCCGCAAAGATCGCACCTTTCAAAGCCGCCGCTGTCACCGTGGGTGCAAGGAATAGTCCCTGATACAACGAAGGCAATGCCCCTAAAGATGCACCAACTTCTTTTCCGAGACCCGGTGATGTCAGTCTATAGGCAGCATTTTCAATACACTCTTTCGTTCCTGCCAGATAACCGCCAATCGGCGCAAGTCCACCACCCGGATTTTTGATCAGGGAACCCACAACCAGGTCTGCTCCCACCTGCGTAGGTTCGATCCTTTGCACAAACTCTCCGTAGCAGTTATCCACCATACAGATGATATCACTGCGGATCCCTTTGATAAACGAGATCAGTTCGCCGATGCTCTCTACCGATAAAGTCCTTCTGGTGGCATAGCCTTTTGACCGCTGTATCGTTACAAGTTTCGTCTGCGGTCTGATGGCTGCCTTGATCCCTTCGAAATCAAAAGAGCCGTCGGGCAGTAAATCTACCTGACGGTAAGTGATCCCATATTCGGCAAGGGAACCCTTAGAGGGACGGATCCCGATGACCTCTTCCAAAGTATCATAAGGTTTTCCCACAGGGCTCAGCAGCTCATCCCCGGGACGCAGATTGCTCATCAGAGCCAGCGTCAGCGCATGGGTTCCGCAGGTAATCTGTGGACGCACCAGAGCATCTTCCGCTTTGAAAATCTCCGCATAAACACTCTCCAGGGTTTCCCTTCCGATATCTCCATAGCCATAGCCGGTGGTTCCGAGAAGGCAGGCCTCGCTCACCTTTGCCTTCTGCATCGCTGCGATGACCTTGAGCTGATTAAATTCAGCGGTTTCATCAATCGAATCGAAACGCGGGCGCAGGTCTGCAAGGATCTGCTCGCCGAAGGAAAGGACTTCCTCGGAGATGCCGAGGTTTATGTATTGTTGTTTCATTTGATCTGTCATATGTTTGTCTCAGTTCTTCTTAAATCCAGCACGTTTCCGGAGCGTCGGATCCAGGATCTTCTTGCGGATCCTCAGGTTCTCCGGCGTTACCTCCAGAAGCTCGTCCGTATCAATAAAGTCAAGCGCCTGCTCTAAGGACAGGATCCTCGGCGGTGACAGACGAAGCGCTTCATCAGAACCGGATGCACGGGTATTGGTCAGCTGTTTCTTCTTGCAGACATTCAGCTCGATGTCCTCAGTCCTTCCGGTCTCACCGATGACCATACCGCTGTAAACCTTCACGCCCGGACCTACAAATAAGGTACCACGCTCCTGTGCATTATACAGTCCGTAGGTGATAGTCTCACCATCTTCAAAAGCGATCAGAGATCCTTTTGCACGGTAAGCCAGGTCTCCCTTATACGGTCCGTAGCCGTCAAAACTGGTATTCATGATACCGTTACCTTTTGTATCCGTCATAAACTCACCGCGATAACCGATCAGTCCGCGGGAGGGAATGGAAAACTCCAGCCTGGTATATCCGCCGGCTGCGGGTTTCATGGAAAGCAACTCGCCCTTTCTGGTGGACAATTTCTGAATAACGGTACCGGAGAATTCTTCCGGCACATCCACATAAGCGATCTCCATGGGCTCTGTCTTATGGCCGTTCTCGTCAGTATGATAAAGCACCTCTGCCTTGGATACCGCAAACTCATATCCCTCACGGCGCATATTCTCGATGAGGACGGAAAGGTGCAGCTCACCTCTTCCGGAAACCTTGAATGCCTCTGTGGTATCGGTTTCTTCTACGCGAAGGGATACATCCGTATTCAGTTCCCTAAACAGACGGTCACGCAGATGTCTGCTGGTGACATATTTTCCTTCCTGACCTGCCAGCGGGGAGTCATTCACAATAAAATGCATGGCGATAGTAGGCTCCGAAATCTTCTGGAAGGGAATGGGCGCAGGGTTGTCCACGCTGCAAAGGGTATCCCCGATATGGATATCTGCGATACCGGAAATAGCTACGATGGAACCGATACCCGCTTCTTTGACTTCCACTTTGGAAAGACCGTCAAACTCATAGAGTTTGGATACCTTCACCTTCTTCTGCTTGTCCGGCTCATGGTGGTTCACGATGACCACTTCCTGATTGACTGCAATGGTTCCGTTATCCACCTTGCCGACACCGATCCGGCCTACATATTCATTATAATCAATGGTACTGATCAGCACCTGGGTTCCCGCATCCGGATCACCCTCCGGCGCAGGGATATAATTCAGGATCGTCTCAAACAGCGGCTGCATATCCGTGCCTTCCTCATCTGCGGAAAGGGATGCGGTACCGGTCTTTGCGGATGCAAATACAAACGGACAATCCAGAAGGCTTTCATCTGCCTCAAGGTCGATGAGCAGTTCCAAAATCTCATCCACCACTTCTTCCGGCCTTGCTTCCGGTCTGTCGATCTTATTCACACAGGCGATCAGGGGAAGCTTTAATTCCAGCGCTTTGCGGAGCACGAACTTGGTCTGGGGCATAACGCCTTCAAAGGCATCCACCACCAGCACGACCCCGTTTACCATCTTAAGGACACGCTCTACCTCGCCGCCAAAATCCGCATGTCCCGGGGTATCCACGATATTGATCTTTGTATTTTTATAAGTTACCGCCGTATTCTTGGACAGGATCGTGATGCCACGTTCCCTCTCAATGTCATTGGAGTCCATGACACGCTCAGCCACTTCCTGGTTCTCACGGAATACGCCGCTCTGCTTCAGCAGCTCATCCACCAGCGTTGTCTTACCGTGATCGACATGGGCTATGATGGCTACGTTTCTGATGTCTTCTCTTTTCTGCTTCATCGTTTCTCCTCTGTGATTCCTTACACCTATTGATATATTTTCTGCGGATTCTTCCGCACTTCGCGTTCTCCTATTACTCACCCAATGTATCAGTAGTTTCCCGCTCCGTATTTTTCTTTCGGGCTTTACACTATCTCACAAATCGCAGGGCACACCAGAAATCAGTGTATCACAAAACTTTCAAATTGCAAGAAAAATATCTGTAATCCTTCTATAGACAAAAGAAACAGGTGATCGTGCCACCTGTCTTATTTCCTCTGTTTGTTCTTCATACTTTATTTCTGTTGATACCTTCAACCTCTCCTTTTATTCAACAACTCAATACATAAATACACTATCAACAGCACAATAGCCGTCAATCCCGCATATCCCGCCAGATATCCCGGATTTCCCATATACGATGCCATAAATGACAGCGGACTGTTTGGGATCGGCCAATTGATGAACAGATAATTACACTGAAAATGCTGATCAAAAATATAGATAGGCGGTACAACCGCACAAAGAAAAAGCAGCACCCAGTAAAGATGCCGGATCGTCGGTGCGATC
>JAFZNL010000025.1 GCA_017550925.1 Lachnospiraceae bacterium
GCAATTTCTTGTAGAAAACTTTCTGTTTCCGGCGGACAGGGGACGTTATGTTCGTTTTATGGATATGGAAACCCTGCAGCAGAGGATCGATGCGTCAGAATCCGGCTACGTGGCTGACGTATTCGGATTTAAGCAAAAAGATGGGCACTACAAAAAAGAGGAAATCCTGATCATGCGGATTCCGGCAGTCAGTAGTGTGGAGTATCTTTACTGCATGAAGCCCTATCTTTCGCCGGAAGAGCAGGACGGAAAAGAAGCCGGCGGCAAAGCGACCGGCTCATCGGATATGCAGATGCAGGAATATTCCGATATCTGGAAGAGTGTCCTGTGGAAATCCAGGCTCATGTTCTTCTGGAAAGATGCAGACCGCAGGTTCCGCGGTGTCAGCAGGTCGCTCCTTGACTATTTTGGGATCGCCGATGAAGAGCAGATCATCGGAAAGACCGAAGAAGAAATGGGATGGCTTGCCGACAGTGATGAAATAGCCCGCCTTGAGCAGGAGATCCTGACGAATGGGTCGAAACATCAGGATCAGCCGACACAGATCCTGGTTGACGGAAGTGTCCGGGATGTGGTCTGCACCAGAATGGCGCTCTATGATAACGGCAAGATCGCCGGGATCCTTGGACGATTGGAGGATCTGGGACTGGAACGCCGGAAGATGACGCAGAAGCAAAAGTCCCTGCGCACGGATAAGGTAACGGGACTGATGAATGAGCGGGCATTTCTGGATACGTTGGAAGGTTTCGGCAAAAAGCATCAGACAGAGGGAAAAGAGTACGGCCTGATCCTGATGAATAATAAAGCCCATGACCGGATCCGGAAAACCTATGACGATCAGATCGCGGATATCCTTTTACAGAAGATCTCGGATCGTCTGTCACAGATCGTAGGAAAGACTTATGCAACCGCAAGGATCAAGGATTCCGTCTTTGCCGTGATCGTGCCCACGGGAGACTGGCTGGCACTGCAGGGTCTGGTGGAAGAGATCCGTATTGCGGTCAGCTCTATCCGGCAGGTGGAGGACAAACCGGTGACCCTGCGGCTGAAAATGGCCTATAAGACCATCGGGGATGACAGCGTGACGGATGAGGATATTTACGAAACGGCATTGGGAGAGGTTTTATAATCAGACCGACTCAGATATATAGTTTGTAGGATACACTGTCAGAACAGAATCGTGTAAAATAGAATAAGATTTGCAAAATCCGGTATCAAAATACGAAGCCGAAAACAAATAATATATTTATTCAGGAGGAAAGCACATGAAACAGAGAGTCCCTTTAGTAACCCACATTTTTACTGCGGATCCTTCCGCTCACGTTTTTAATGACAAGATCTATGTTTATCCGTCCCATGACTTGGAGCATGACGGCGAGGATGATGACGACGGCAGCGAATATCAGATGGAGGATTACCATATTCTGTCTCTTGATAACTTAGATGCTGATTGCGTTGACAACGGCGAAGCGCTGAACATGAAGGACATGCCCTGGGTTGGCAAGCAGATGTGGGCTCCGGACTGTGTATGCAAGGATGGCAAGTATTATCTGTACTATCCTGCAAGGGATAAAGAAGGGATCTTCCGTATCGGCGTTGCAGTCAGCGACAGCCCGGTAGGACCTTTTAAGGCAGAACCGGATTATATGGCAGGCAGTATGAGTATCGATCCCTGCGTGCTGATGGATGATGACGGACGCTACTATATGTACAACGGCGGTCTCTGGGGCGGCCAGCTGGAAAAATGGCAGACAGGCTCTTTTGTGGCAAATCCGGATGAGATCCCGGCAGACGCAGCTTCTCTCGGCCCCTATTTTGCAGAGCTTTCCGATGATATGAAGTCCTTTAAGAATCCGCCGAAGATGGTTTCCATTGTGGATGAAAACGGCGATCCCATCAAGGCAGGGGATGAGGACAGGAGATATTTCGAAGGTCCCTGGATGCATAAATACAACGGTCTGTATTATCTTTCCTATTCCACAGGAACCACCCATTATATCGTATATGCAACATCCACCTCACCGGAAGGACCCTTTACCTACAGGGGCAGGATCATGGAGCCCGTCATCGGCTGGACGACCCATCATTCCATTATCGAGTATCATGGAAAATGGTATCTCTTCTATCATGACTGTGAGCTCTCCAATGGCATCAATCACAGAAGATGCGTCAAGTACACGGAGCTGAAGTACAATGCAGATGGTACGATCCAGACCATCTTCCCTTATGATCATAAGTAAATCGTGGGATATTAAAATGCGTAAGGCTGATTAAATTGATTCATGAAATACCGGTATTCGGCAAGGCGTCGGATACCGGTTTTTTTTGTGTTGAAAAAAAATTTTGAAAAAATTTAAAAAAGTTTGCAACAGATCGTAATCCTCCGGACACATATATATCAGAGCCGCAAAAATGAGAGAAATTTGAAGATGATGAAATCAAAACAAAACTAAAACCAAACAAAGGAAGTGTAAAGTCCGGTATGAAAATACGAAGACAAGAAACTACTGATAAATTAGGAGGAGAACATTATGAAGAAGAAAGCAATCTCGATTTTATTAGGACTTTGTATCATGTCACTGGCAGGCTGCGGAGCTGTTGCAACGGGAATGGAAACCGGCACAGTTAGCAACCGCTTACCGGCGCAGGTAGTGGAGCTGGCGGACCGCGATGGGGATGAAGATCCCGATGCATCGAAAGACGCACAGGAGTCCGGACAGGATGAGGATGATCAGGACGGACAGGAGAGCGAAGGCAAAAAAGACCGGAAGTATCAGGGAAAAGAAAAGCAGCGCGTAACGGATCCAGCCACCCAGGCTGAGATCGAGGAGCACATTGAAAGTGTAGGACTTTCCTACGATGGCTTGGAATCTTATGATATGCCCTCTGTAGATTCCATTCTCCTTGAGACCGATATCATGGCAGTTTCCGGAGAGAATTTTCAGGGCGCAAGCAGGGCAGATAAGAAAGCCATCGAAGAATATTTGGATCTGGTAGAACAGTTCCGGTCCTATTTTACGCAGATTAAGGTCTATGAGCCGAAGGAAGGTTATACCATTGCAATCTCTAATAAAAAGCTCTACGAATATAAAGTGGAAGATACCTATGATATCCTGCTTGCTTATGAAAAGGCAGAGCAGGCCAGGCAAAACGTTCCGATGGTGATGACGGATGATACGTTATCTTACAGTAGGGGAAGATCATCAAAAGGGATCCTGGGCGGGATCAGCAATTTCATCTCCGGGAAGTCTTCCGCCAAGATGGCCGAATCAGCTTGTGAATCAGCTTGTGAATCAGCGGGAGTAGAAACGGCGGATGAGTGCTATGCAGTTGCTCCGTCTCCGGCGCCTCAGGCAGCGGCAGCGGATTATGCATTCGAAGCTGAGGATGCATCTTCGACTGAATGTTATCCCATGCCGGTAGATCCTCAGCAGGAATGGAATACGGAAGAGTATAAGTCCTTTGTTGAAAACAGATTCATGTCCACGACGGCCTCTCCTTTTTCCACCTTCGGAATGGACGTAGATACCGCATCGTTCTCCAATTTCCGCAAGAAGATCTTTAATGACAAGGATATTCCCAGGGACTCGATCCGGACGGAAGAAATGATGAACTATTTCGATTATGACTATGTGACACCGGAAAATGGCGACAAGTTTGGCGTCACCGTTGAGATCAGCGATACACCCTGGAACGAAGATACACAGCTCCTTCGGGTAGGCGTCAAGTCCGAAGAAGCAAATGTGGACAATGTATCTTCCAATGTCGTATTTTTGATCGACACCTCCGGTTCCATGTTTGATGCTGACAAGCTTCCTCTGGTGCAGAAATCTTTCCTGATGCTGCTCCATAACCTGGACAGACATGACCGGGTATCCATCGTTACCTATGCAGGCAGCGACGAGATCAAATGCGAAGGCATCCCCTGCAATAAAAAGGAAAAGATCACGGAAGAGATCTTATCCCTGGAAGCCTGGGGCGGCACAAACGGCGCGGCAGGCATCACCACAGCCTATAACCTTGCAAGAAAGAATTTCATCAAAGACGGCAACAACCGTGTCATCCTGGCAACCGACGGTGACTTAAACCTTGGCATTACCAGTGAAAGTGACCTGGTGGAACTGATCCAGGAAGAGAAAGAAAGCGGTGTATTTTTATCCGTCCTCGGCGTGGGCACCGGCAACTATAAGGATTCCAAAATGAAAGCTCTCGCAGATAACGGCAACGGAAACTTTGCTTACATCGACTCCACATCAGCTGCCAACAAGGCGCTTTTAAAGGATTTCAATTCCCTGATGTATACGGTGGCAAAAGATGCAAAAATGCAGGTGGAATTCAATCCCGCCAAAGTAAAAGGCTACAGGCAGATCGGTTATGAACTCAGACAGCTGAATGCGGAAGATTTTGCAGATGATACCAAAGACGGTGCAGAGATCGGCTCCGGTCGGTGTGTGACAGTTCTGTACGAGATCGCATTAGCGGATTCCGATCAGGAGATCCCGGGCGTGGAGTCCAAATACGGAAACAGCGGCGCAGGCGACGATGAAACAGATGAACTCCTGACAGTCAGCATTCGTTATAAAGAGCCGGATGCGGATAAGAGCCAGCTGATCGAGGTTCCCGTAACAGCAGGTCAGTACAGCCACGAGATGAGCGACGATATGTCCTGGGCGGCAGGTGTTGCGGAAGTGTCCCAGATCCTCAGGAATTCCGAATATAAAGGAACTTCTACTTATAAAGAAGTTTACAACAGGCTGAAAAACGATCAGCGCATTATGACAGATGACGACAGGGCACAGTTCATGTTTATGGTAGATCTCCTGCAGAGCGGCGGGATCGGCGTGACAGACGAAGACGACGGATACTATTGGTAAAAAGGGAATATAGAAGAATGCAATTCGTATCGAGTAAAAATGATTTCTGATATGTGAAGGAAGGTTCATTGACAAAACTGCCCGGATTTTGGTATCCGGGCAGTTTTCCGTGTGCGGCAAGAATTCCCATGCTATAGTTGCGCTGGTATGGGTTTCCGGTGAAGGATTGAGCGATGCAGGGGTGATGTAGGATCGACCGATGCAGGGGCGAAATGTTGACAGTTTTCCTGTAAAATGGCAATATAGTAAAGTACGTGCTTATAAGTTTAGTCGGAGTTTTTTATTCTATGAAAAAGTTTTGGGACCTGCAAAAACAGAAAAAGAATTATAAGCAGATCATCGTTCTTTTTGCGTGCATTACCTTTGTTCTTCTCGGACTTGTCTGTTTCCTGATCGCACGAAATGATATCGCAGAGGAGAGGGAACGGTATGGTTTTATTGCAAGAAATGAAGCGGAGCATATCGTGACCCTTGTGGATTGCGTTATGGCAAGGACCACGACCCTGGAAGCGATGCTGCAGGATCATGAGGGTGAAACCGAGTGGTTTGATAAGCTGGCAAAGCGGATCTATGACGAAGTGACGGAGGAGACCGGCGTTTCACTGAAGAATTTTGCACTTGCGCCGGACGGCGTTGTCTCAAAGGTCTATCCCCTGGAGGGAAATGAAGCACTGATCGGTTTTGATTTTCTGGATACCAGCCGCAAAGGGAACCTGGAGGCAAAAGAGGCCTATGAAAAAGGCGGCACCATTTTGACAAATCCCTTTGAACTGGTGCAGGGCGGGATCGGTATGGGCGGCAGGACGCCGATCATCCTGCGGGATGGCGATACCGAAAGGCTTTGGGGCCTGGTAACGGTCACCATCGATTTTGAGAACATGGTCGAAGTACTCAAACTGGATAACCTGGAAGGCATGGGCGTGGATTATTCCATATCCTATATCGATCAGGACGGCACGGCTGTTGAGATGCGCGCAGTGGGTGATCCGGGACAAGATGCGGTGAAAGCGCGGTTTCCGGTCTGGAATCTGACCTGGGAGATCGCTGTAGCACCTGCAAAAGGATGGGTCAGGCCCTGGCGTGTAGCGCTGTCGCTGACGCTCATTACCATCGTTTCCATATTTGGCGGCATTTTTGCAAATATGGTCATCATCCTGCTTGAAAATAACGCCATGCTGCGGCGCCTTGCCATTACGGATGGTCTGACCGGATGCAGGAACAGGCTGGCTTTTGAAAAGAAGGTTGAACAGCTGCGGGAAAGCGGTCTTGATAAGGATTTCGTTTATATATCGGCTGACGTCAATGGACTGAAGCAGTGCAATGATACCTTAGGACATCCTGCAGGAGATGAACTTTTGGTGGGAGCAAGCTCCTGCATGCGGGAATGTTTTGAACCTTATGGCAAGGTATACCGGATCGGCGGCGATGAATTTGTGGCGTTCCTTCATACGGATGAAAAGACGCTGGATGAGATCATGAAAAAGGTACAGGACCTGACGGAGCATTGGCAGGGGGAGACGGTAAAACATATTTCTGTCGCATTTGGCCACGCCATGCTCTCCGAGTTTCCGGAAGCCACCATTGATACGCTGATCACAACCGTGGACGAGCGGATGTATGAAGTGAAAAAAGAGTATTACAAGACACACACCCGCGAAGTCGTGTCATGATCCGTTATTAGTGGTGTAGAGTCCGGGATGAAAACCTGAAATCGGAAAACTGCTGATAAATTCGGATAGGAGCAAAAATGGAACAGTTACTGATCGTTGAAGACGATGAAACCTTAAACAGAGGCCTTTGCAAAGCATTAAAGGATGAGGGCAGGCAGATCGTATCCTGCGAAAATATCGCCACGGCAAGAGAGCAGTTATTGTTGTCGGGCGTTTCCCTGGTCCTTTTGGATGTCAATCTTCCCGATGGCAACGGCCTTGATTTTTTAAAAGAGATCAAAGGAAACGATCCTTCCCTGCCGGTGATCATGCTGACGGCAAATGACACGGACGGGGATATCGTACGGGGATTGGAACAGGGCGCGGATGATTATATCACGAAGCCCTTTTCTCTTTCTGTATTAAAAGCGCGGGTCAATACGCAGCTGCGGAAGATTGCTGTCGTCAAGACGGAAGAAGGCTTTACGGATGAAGCCTACCGTTTTGATTTTAAAAATATGCAGTTCTCAGTGGATGGCGTACAGGTCGAACTGTCCAAAACGGAGCAGAAGATCCTGCATATCCTGACGGAAAATGCGCCTGCTACCATACCGAGAGCCACCCTTTTGGACCGGGTATGGACGGACGGTGCGGAATATGTGGATGAAAATGCCCTCTCCGTGAGCATCAAAAGACTGCGGGATAAACTCTCTGCCCAAAACAAGATCAAAACTGTTTACGGCATCGGCTATGCCTGGGTGAAAGAGTCATGAGCGCGGTGATATTGGCCATCGGCATACTTTTGATCATCCTGGCTGTCATCTTGATCATCGCTGACCGGATCAGGACCCAGCGGACTTTGGATACCATAGAGGATATGCTCCATCAGGCAATGAAGGGAGACTTTCAGGCCGGCGGCTACGAGGAAAGCCGGTTGTCCAAGCTGGAATCGAAACTGTCCGAATATCTGTCATCCTCCTCCATTTCGGCGCAGCATATTGCTGATGAAAAGGATAAACTAAAGACCATCATTTCCGATATTTCCCATCAGACAAAAACACCTATCGCAAATCTGCTTCTTTACAGCGAACTGCTGGAAAGCACTGATCTGACGACGGAGCAGAAGGAAAATGCCCTGGCCATCCATGCCCAGGCGGAAAAACTGCGGTTTTTGATCGACTCCCTGATCAAGCTGTCCAGACTGGAAAGCGGCATTATCTCCCTGGATAAACAAAAAACAGCGGTACTGCCGATCTTAAAAGAAATCGTCCTTTCCTTAAAAGAGAAAAGCGAACGAAAAGGGATCGAATTACGGCTTGATGATGCAGATGCGCTGGCCGACATCGATCCACGTTGGACTCAGGAAGCCATCTTTAATATCGCGGATAATGCGGTAAAGTACACGGACAAGGGCAACGTCAGATTGCGGATCTTAGAATACGATATGTTTGTCAGAGTTGACATCGAAGATACCGGCATCGGCATTAGTGAAGAGGACCAGACCAAAGTCTTCGGACGCTTTTACAGATCCCGGGACGTGAAAGAGCAGGAGGGTGCCGGCATCGGCCTTTACCTGGCAAGACAGATCATCACCGGCGAAGGCGGCTATATTAAAGTAAGCTCCGATGGTAAAAGCGGCACCACTTTTTCCGTATTTTTGCCAAGGTAATGCAAATCTTTCAACAAATCTTTCAATTCTGTAAGAATTAAATTGAATCCTGAAAGATTCTGGAAAGAATCCTATGATAAAGTTTGTATTGTCCGAAAGGATGATACAAACTTTTTTAATATGAAAAAAATATCAGTACAAGGAGGCAGATATGGAAATATTAAGATGTGAAGGGCTGACCAAAACTTATGGCAGCGGCGAAACAAAGGTAGATGCTCTTAGGGGAGTTGACCTGAGTGTCAATAAAGGAGAATTTTTAAGCGTAGTGGGAACATCCGGAAGCGGCAAATCCACGCTGCTGCATACCCTTGGCGGCCTGGACAGACCCACAAGCGGAAAGGTCATCATCGACGGAAAAGACATCTTTTCCTTAAAAGATGAAGCACTGACGATCTTCCGCCGCAGAAAGATCGGATTCGTCTTCCAGTCCTTCAACCTGGTGCCGGTGATGACGGTGTACGAAAACATCGTACTTCCCATTGAACTTGACGGGGATAAGCCGGACAAAGCGTTTGTGGAGCAGATCATCGATACATTGGGACTGACGAACAAGAAAAATGCATATCCGTCACAGCTTTCCGGCGGTCAGCAGCAAAGAGTGGCTATCGCCAGGGCGCTGTCCAGCACGCCGGCCATCATTTTGGCAGACGAACCCACCGGAAATCTGGATTCCAAAACCAGCCAGGACGTTATGGGACTTTTGAAAGTAACGGGACAGCAGTTCGCACAGACCATCGTCATGATCACTCACAACGAGGAGATCGCACAGATGGCAGACCGGACGATCCGCATCGAGGATGGACTGATCGTATGAAACTAAGTCGAAGAAGATAGAAGTATCGGCAAGCAATAAGTCTTCCCCTTGGGGGGGAAGATGTCGCCGAAGGCGACAGATGAGGGGCGTATAAATCTCGAATTGTTATGGTAGTGTAAAGCCCGATAAGAAAGTACGGAGCCGAAAACTACTGATAGATGTAGTGCAAAGTCCGGTAAGAAAATACCGAGTCGAATACTACGTTTAAATTAAGAAAGGAACAACCATGAAAAATACAAAGAAAGCATCCGGACCGAAATTGCAGAACAAGGCGGTCATCCGCAAGGTGGCAAAGGATTATGTATTAAAGAACCGTATGAAGAGCATGGTGATCGTTATCGCCATCGCACTTTGCACCTTCCTGTTCACCACGCTGTTTACCATCGGCGGCAGCATTTTAAGTAAGCTCCAGGAATCCACCCAGAGGCAGGTGGGTACAACGGCAGCGGCCGGTTTTAAATACTTAAATGAAGAGGAATATGAAAAGATCGCAGCGGATAGCAATTTAAAAGAGGTTTCCCGCTATATCCCCGTGGGCGAAGTGACAGGCACCGAGTTTTTGAAGCTGCGCACGGAAGTACACTGGTCTGATGAAGTGAGCGCAAAGAAGGGCTTTAGCTATCCCGAGGCAGGAAAGCTGCCGGAAAAAGAAGATGAGATCGTAGTCAGCTCTTTGGTCCTGCAGGCGCTGGGCATGCAGACAAAACCGGAAGACTATGGGAAATTGCTGGGCAGCAGTCTGCACCTTAGCATGGAATTAAAGGACCAGGAAACGCTGGACCGGGATTTTACCATCACAGGGATTTATACAGGAGACAGGGTTTCTTCTTCTCAGATCGTACTGGTTTCCAAGGCCTTCCAGGAAAAGTATGCGCCCACGCCGCTGACTTCCTATTATGACAGAGGCACCGATCTGGATGAGATATACGGACGGATCAGTGTGGATGTGGATTTTTATCTGCCCTTTAACACCGCGGGACAGGTTGCATCGTTGATCGAAAGAGATGGCCTGAATCCGGAGACAGAGGTGGGAATGAACTGGGCTTCCCTGACGGGCTCCATGGACCTGGCAACTTTGGGTATCGTCATCGTGATGCTGATAACGATCTTTACTTCCGGATATCTGATCATCAACAATGTGTACAGGATCAATGTCTATTCCGACATCCGTTCTTACGGACTGTTAAAGACCATCGGCATGAGCAAAAAACAACTGGAGAAACTGGTGCGCATGCAGGCAGGATATCTGCTTATCCCCGGTCTTGTGCTGGGAATCCTTCCCGGGATCCTGGGAGGAAGCCTCTTACTGCCGGTCGTTATGAATAACCTGTCAATCTCAGATACGGCGGGCACAAATGTACAGATCAATGTGTGGGTCCTTCTCTTTTCCGCAGCCTTTTCCTATATGACCGTGATGGTTTCCTGCAAAAAACCTGCCCGCCTGGCGGCAAGTGTATCCCCCATCGAGGCAGCAAAATACACGGAAGGCGTTATGCACAGGAAAGGTAAGAAGGCGAAAAAGCAAAAAGAACAAAAGAACAACGCGCAAAACAAACGCTACAGCACATTTTCATTTGCTGTAAAAAACATGAAAAGAGACCGGAAAAAGGCTGCACTGGTAGTTTTGTCACTGACCCTTTCCCTGGTGATCTTAAACAGCGTCTATTCCATGATCAGGAGCTTTGATGAAGACAAATATGTGGAGCGTTTTGTGGCAACCGATTTTGCCGCAGCAGATGCGACGCTGGATAATCCGGCTGTGAGGGAGAGAAACTATGAAGGTGTTAGTATCTCGTTTTTGGATGAGCTGGCAGGCAAACCGGGGATTGAAGATTTAGGTAATCTCTATATGGAGGAGACCTTTCAGGAATTTACGGATGAGGATTTTGCACTGTTCAATGAAAGGCTGCTGAAAAACCCCGATTTTACTGATGTATACAGCTGGGACGGCGAATTTTTGCTGAGCAAAGTATACCGGGAAAGCAAAGCATCGCCGGTGGATGTTTACGGTGTGGACCGGTTTATGCTGGAAAACCTGAAGGTGCAGAAGGGCGAACTGGATATGGAAAAATTCCTGTCCGGCGGATACATTCTGGTAAATCAGTATCATATGGAACTGGAAAGTGATAAGGATATGATCCCCTACTTTTTACCCGGGGATAAGATCTCGGTGACAAGCAATGAGGGAAAGACCAAAACCTACGAAGTGATGGCACTTGTGGATATCCCCTATGCGTTCCGGGTGCAGCGTTACACGGAATTGGATATGCAATATTTCCTGCCGGAAAATGAATACTTTGACCTGTGCGGCCAGCATACTCCTATGCGTACCATCTTTAATGTGGCAGACGAACATGAAGCTGAGATGGAGAAGTGGATGAAGGAATACACCACCAAGGTTGAGCCGACTATGGACTATACGTCCCGTGAAGTGTATAAAAACGATTTTAAGGACTTTACTCAGATGATCCTGATTGTCGGTGGTCTGCTGACCGGGATCCTGGCACTGATCGGACTTTTGAACCTGGCAAATACACTGATCACCTCCATTATGACCCGCAGGCTGGAGCTTGCCATGTTGGAAGCCGTGGGCATGACAAAGAAAATGCAGATCCGTGCCATTTGCGCCGAGGGCCTGTTATACGCCCTGCTGACAGGGATCATCGGAAGCATCCTTTGTGCCCTGTTCTCGGTAGTCCTTGTCAGGAACCTCGGAGTCGGGATGTGGTATTTTGCCTGGAAGTTTACACTGATGCCGGTAGCAGTTGTTTTCCCTGTCATGATCCTGATCACACTTTTCCTTCCCTATGTCATTTATAAAAAGACCATGAAGGAATCTGTGGTTGCAAGGCTGCGACTTGCCGATAATTAAGATAGGAGCGGAAAAGACAATTCATTTCGATTTTCCCGAATTCCATGACAACCTGAGAAAAAAATGGTATCATAAAGTAGTGTGAAGCAGAAACAACAATCCGAAACTGTAAAAAGATCATGAATGGAAAGCAGTAAGATACAATATGGGTGGCATTTATTATTTGATGGGCAAAAGTTCATCTGGAAAAGATACAATTTACAGGAAACTGATGGAAGATCAGGCGCTGTCTTTAAAGACACTGGTGATGTATACCACCAGACCAATCCGGGATGGCGAGCATGAGGGGAAGGAATATCATTTTGTAACCGAGGAAAAAATGCAGGAGCTGGAAGAAGCCGGCAGGGTGATCGAGAAACGGACCTATCCGTCCATGCACGGTCCCTGGCATTACTTTACGGTGGATGACGGGGTTGACCTGTCACAGGATGATTATCTGATCATCGGAACGCCGGAATCCTATGTCAAGCTCCGGGACTATTTCGGAGAAGAAAAGATGTATCCAATTTTGCTGGAAACGGATGATGGAGACCGGCTGCAGCGGGCACTGAACCGCGAGAGAAAACAGGATCAGCCCAAATACAGCGAAATGTGCAGGCGTTTTCTGGCGGATGAGAAGGATTTTTCCCGGGAAAAGATCAAAGAGGCCGGGATCGACAAGGTATTTCGTAATGATGACCTGCGGGTCTGCTTGGAAGAGATTCGGGCATATATCATAAATCATAAGTGAGTGGCAGACAGTTGTGTAATCCATAGGAAAAAACAGGAGCCGGAGAATCGGATCATAAATCAGAGGACAGCATATGGATCAAATGGGAATGGGAATGCGCATAGAGCAGTTGCAGCAGGTAACTGATACGCAACAGGCACAGACCGCACAGCAGGCGGATGGCGGCTTTAAGTTTTTGCTGGCCAGCAGGATCGATGAGGCAGGGCTGCAGGAACGGCTCATGGGCATGATGGATGAGATCACGGATCAGGGCAAGCGGATCTCCAAGAAGATGGATATCAAGGATATGCGCAGATACCGGACGCTGATCAAGTCTTTCTTAAATGAAGTCGTATCCCGATCCCATAAGTTTTCGAGAGAGAATTTTCTGGACCGCCGGGGCAGGCACAGGGTATACGGTATCATCAAACAGGTGGATGATACATTGGATGCGCTGGCGCAGGAGCTTTGCAAGGATGAAAAGGATCATCTGGCGATCTTAAGTAAGATCGGTGAGATCGAAGGACTGATCCTTGATATCTTCACCTGATCCGGATCAAGGCTGGTCATAAAATCGTATCAAATGAATAGTCATATAAAAACATCGTGCGTAGTCATCTATACACGATGTTTGTTTTTGATGATTGTATCTTACTGATCGTCGGTTACTCTATTACATGGAAGCGCTGTCATGAGGTGGTTTCTCGTGCGACGGTTTCAGCGCATTTTTGAGTTTGCTTACGAGCACCGTCTGTTTCGCTTTTTTCTCCGCCGCGCCGGCATCGGCAGATACGGCAAGGCTTGCTTCGAGAGGTTTTAGTTTCTCTTTTTCTTTGGTAGCAACAGCCTTGATCTGCAACAAAAGCTGCAGGGATAACTGGATGCTTGCGGCATTTTTGCTCAGGTCTGCGCTGAGGGCTTCATAGAGCAGATCGGCTCGCTGCATGATCGCATCGAAACCTTTCAGAAGTCGTAAAAGGCGCATGCGGAGCATATCTGCTGCAATACCGCCGTCACCATCTTCGGCATCTTTCCGCGAGGAGGCAAGACTGCCGGCATGGGAGAGAAGTTCATCCGTTTCTTTTTGCAGTCTCATCAAAGTGTCCTGTAATTGTACAGTTTCTTTCTGGAGCGTGGCGACTTTATTCATGGCGTATCCTTTTGATATGATGTGATATATTTGGAATTCTAAATGGTTTATACAGGGAAAACCGGGTTTTGTACAGTTTGACCCTGTCATTATACACATTGTAATCGGTATCTGTCCCGATTGCAAGTCCGTAGAGCGTAAAGAGATCATATGATTGTATCAAGTAAAGTTTTCTTTATATCAAATAACTCTTTTACCTTTAGTACCTGTAATGATACAATAGCCTGAGAGTGATCATTGGCATAAAGAAGGTTTTTGCAGGATCGGAAAATTATTGATACATTCAAAGGGGAAGAAAATGATGAAGATAAATATGGGCAGAAGACGAATGAGACTCAATCGGACCTGTGCTATCTTGATCTGTATGGCTGTCCTGCTGTTCGGCTGCGGGAACTCAGGGACGGATCAGTCGTTGGCAGCGGATCCATCAAATGTTCAGTCAGGTGAGACCGGAGTGAATGAAGGAAACGATGAAAAAGAGCAGGAAGCAGTTTCTGACGTTTCCGAAACAGAAGCAGATTCTGCTGAACAAGACGCAGTGACCGAAAAAGAATCTGCAGATGCCAAAGAGGAAGAAGAGGCAGGCGAGAAAGAAGATGGGCAGGTAAGCGAAGAAGAAAAACAGGTCGGCGGAAAAAATGAACAGGCCGCCGAGGAAGAAAACCAGACCGGCGAGGAGGATGAGCAGGTCAGCGAGGAAGATGAGCAAACCAGGATTGCAAGGCAGTATCGGGATATCCTTTTACAATATAAACAGATCCAGGATGAGCGCCTGACCCAGGATGAAGTGGAGCAGTCCGGACTGACAACGGAACTGATACAGCATGGCTGGCCATTTGCCTGTACTGTCGATGAGGTAAGATATCTGTTTTATGATATCGACGAAAACGGCATCGATGAACTGTTCATTACATACTATGGTGATATCGTTGATATCTATGCTTATGATGGGGAAAAAGTCCGGTATATATTCGGGTGTCCTTACAGAGGGATCTCTGAGCTCCATCCCGGCGGAATGCTGTCATTGGCCTTTTCCTATTCAGCGAACAGGTGGTACACGAAATGGTATGAATACGATACCGGTTTCGGAGATTTTTTCCCGTCCTTTGAAGCGCGATGCGATGATGGCGGGAAGACAGTGTACTTTGAGTATGGCAGTATCGATGATAACCGCGAGGAAGTTGAAAAGGCCTACAGAGAGATGGGCGAGTACCCGGTGTGGGTATATGAATGGGCTGCCGAAGACACAGAAGAGGAATATGAAAACCTGGTTCCTAAAGAGCCTGCTGTGAAATTGCCGGAGGGAAAGAAACTGGCGGATTACACCGCTGAAGGAGAATAAAAAACATTTCATTCATCAAAAGCGAAATAAATATGCGGATTCATAAGCTGAATTATTCAAATACAAACACATATCTGATAGAGGGCGATTCGGATTCGGGAAAACTGCTTTTTGATACCGGATGGGCCGGGACTTTTCCTGCGTTTTGCAGGGCTATGGGAGAGATCCGGATCCCTGTGCAGGATATAAACTTCATCCTGATCTCGCATTTTCACCCAGATCATATGGGGATCGCACAGGACATCGCTGATCAGGGTCCAGTAATATTGGCGGCTGATGTGCAAAAGGATTTTCTTCATTCGTCTGATGCGATATTTTTCAGGGAGAAAAATACAGCATTCCGTTCGATCGAAGATGATAAAGTCAGATTTTTTTCCTTGACTGACAGCAGAAAGACCCTGCGTGAGATTGGGATAGCAGGTCAGATCCTTCATACGCCCGGACATAGTGACGACAGTATTTCACTCATGCTTGATGACGGAAATCTGTTTGTGGGTGATCTGAATCCGCTTTATGAACTGGAACTCCATGAGGGGACGCAGATCGGGGAAAGCTGGCAAAGGCTGCTTGCCTTGGAGCCAAAGGTTGTTTATTAC
>JAFZNL010000265.1 GCA_017550925.1 Lachnospiraceae bacterium
CAAAGGATTATTTCGGAAACGGCAACTGCTTTGGAGCAACCATCGGTCCTGTGGCAAACCGTACCAAAGATGCCACCTTTACATTGGAGGGAACCATTTACAACCTGACCGTAAATGACGGTGACAACAACCTGCACTCCGATGTAGATAAGGGCCTTCACAAAGTGCTCTGGAAAGCACAGGCTGACGAGGCAGAAAATGCGGTGACTTTTACCACCTCATCTCCTGACGGATATCTCGGATTCCCTGGAAACCGCAATTTTTCCGTGACCTACTCCCTGTCAGAGGACAATGCCCTTTCCATCAGCTACAAGGCAGATACGGACAAGACCACTGTCATCAACATGACCAATCACTCCTACTTCAATCTTAAGGGAGAAGGCTGTGAGCAGACCATCGAAGACGCCCTGGTTTGGCTGAAAGCATCCAAGTATACGCCGGTGGTAAAAGGCGCGATCCCTACGGGAGAAGAAGCACCGGTAGCCGGAACGCCTTTTGATTTTACCACGGAAAAAACCATCTCCAGGGAAGTGGATGCGGACAATGCGCAGCTGGCTCTCGTTGGCGGCTATGACCATAACCTTGTGATCGATGATTATGAAAAAGGCAAAGTTCAGAAAATCGCAACCCTTCGGGATGAGAAGGCAGGAAGATGCATGGAGGTTTATACCGATCTTCCCTGTGTACAGCTTTATACCGGTAACAACATGGCACCGGAGCTGGGCAAAAATGACGCCCTTTATCCCAGACGCGGTGGCATCTGTTTTGAAACCCAGTATGCACCCAACAGTGCGGCGGACTCCAGGTTTATTCAGCCTATCGTAAAGGCCGGAGAGACTTATGAGACCACCACGATTTATAAGTTTGTATAGTTTTGTTTTGCCAGAGTTTTTATGAGAGAAAAATCATCAGAAGAAAAAATAGAAGAACAATTACTACATCACAGAGTAAAAAAGGTCTATAAGATCCTTTTGATCCTCCTGCTCATTGCAGCCGGCGTGTTTGCAGTTTGGTACCAGCTTGAAAACCAGGTTTATACCAGATACGAGCAGAGCTCCCGGATGGAGCGTGTGGGCAGCGAGCAGTCAAAATACCTCGATTACAACGGGGCGCTGATCTGCTACAGCATGGACGGGATCATGGCCTATGACACAAACGGCAACCAGCTGTGGAACCAGACCTATCAGATGCAAAATGCCTGCGTCGATGTGGCCGGAGACTACGTGGCAGTAGCAGATTATCAGGGGAACAGGATCTTTCTGTTAAACAAGCAGGGACTTGTGACCACCATTGATACGAATATTCCGGTGCTTTTTGTAAAAGCGTCGGCAGGCGGCGTAGTCATGGCGGCGCTTCAGGATGAAGATACCGTGTTCCTGCGCATGTACAAGAGCGACGGCTCCCTGGTCACCAATTATCGTACCACCATGCGTGGGTTCGGTTATCCTATGACCTATGCGATCTCACCGGACAACATCAAGGTTGGGATCTCCTACATGCGGGCGATCAGCGGCAAGGTCAGCACTGCGGTGGCATTCTACAATTTCGGTGGCGTCGGACAGAATGAGACCGATAATCTGGTCAGCTCCTATGAGTGTGAGGATGAAACGGTTCCTTATATCGCATATCTGAATGACACCGATGCGGTTGCTGTGGGAAGCAAAAAAGTGCGGATCTTTTCGGGAAAGCAAACGCCTAAACTGGAAAAGGAATATGAACTTGACCGGGAGATCAATGCCGTATTTTCAGGTGGCGAGCATTTTGCCCTTGTGACAGATTCCGATGACGAACGGTATGATATCCATGTTTACGATAAGGGTGGAAATGAGAAAGTTGTCTGGCCCTGCGATTTTGAGTATACGGACATCAGCCTTCTGTCGGACAGAATGCTGATCTATAACCAGACGCGGCTGGTGGTTGTCAGCTACAATAATGTGGTGAAATTTGATGGGCAGCTGTCAGGCAGTATCCTGCATGTGATACCGACAGACCGGTATGCGGGATTTTTTGTGGTCTATGAGGACAAGTCAGAGCGGATCCGCCTGCGGTAAGAGAAGACATTGCAAGAGTCTTTTCAAGAGAGGGGAGTTGTGGTACTATAATAGGTTAAGGGGATAGATTTGGGGACAAGCAAAAACAGGAAAGGATTTGGGATGGGTTATGAAGTACACAAAAGATGAAATTGCTGAGATCGAACGGGTTTCCAAAGACACGGCAACCGCTATTATGGAGCATTTTCCCAAGGATGCGGATTTTGAGATTGAGATGGACCTTGAGTCTACCAAGTCAGATATCGGCTCGCTGAAAATGCGTATTGATGCATCAGGACTGGAGGTCATCGAAGACGACCTGGTCTGCAATTTTTCCAAAAAGACAACCAACTCTCATGGTGATGCGACAGCTGCCAGCAGGCTGCAGGAAATGACAGACTTAAAGTACAAGTTCTTAAAGAGCGTGCTGGTCATCGGACTTCCATCACTGAACGCCAGGGTGGAAAAACAGGTGAAAGACAGGATCGCACAGCATGATTACATCATGAAGATCGGCGTGAGCATCGGTATTGCCATGCAGCAGGCAGGCGCTACCACCGTCAGCCCGGCAGCGGCAGTATCCCGTCAGCAGGTAGATCATTACCTGAACCTGATCAAAGAGCAGCTGACAAGGCTTGCCTTCAGCTCCGAGATCAGCCCGACCACGAGGGGCAGCATCGTGATCCATGGCGAGAGCACGGACCGTACCATCCGTATTGATGAGACCGTCATGGATACCATGACCAACCAGCAGACCGTACACGAGATCTACTATTATCTCGATACCAAAGAAACAAAGTATTTTGAAAACGGAAAGTCCAGGCCCATCAGCGACCTGTTCTTATCCATCACGGCATCCGAAAAGTACAAGAAGATCTACAACGAGATCAATGTCCTGCTGAAAAAGGAAGTGATCATCGATAAGGATGTGGAGAGTTTTGTGGCCGGACAAAAACCGGTGGCAAATGAGTTCTTAAAACCGGAGATGAATTCTTTTAAACTGACACATATTGAGTAGGCAAAAAAAGATGCATGATGACAGGAAACCATGAGGAGGATAGACATGGCAAACACAGGTGATACCCAATTCTTCAAAGTTGATATTGATAACGGAAACGGCGTTAAGATCGTGCTTTCCACAGTATATGAAGCACTGAGCGAGAAAGGTTATAACCCGGTCAATCAGATCGTGGGTTATATCATGAGCGGCGATCCGACCTACATCACCTCCCATAACAGCGCAAGAAGCCTGATCATGAAGGTGGAGAGAGATGAGCTGGTAGAAGAGATGCTCAGATCCTATATCAAATCCAATCACTGGGAAGAGTAAGCATGAGGATCATGGGACTTGACTACGGTGATAAAACCGTGGGGGTAGCCATCAGTGATCCCCTTGGCATCACCGCGCAAAATCTTGAGACTATTACCCGCAAGCAGGCAAACAAACTCCGCAAAACCTATGCCCGTATTGAAGAATTAGCGCAGCAGTACGAGGTGGAGCGTTTTGTGGTGGGACTTCCTTTGCTGATGGACGGCCAGGAAGGCGAGCGGGCAGCGCTCTGCCGTGAGTTTGCACAGAATTTGGAGCGCAGGACAGCAATCCCGGTGGAGATGTACGATGAGCGACTGACAACTGCGTCGGCTCACCGCATCCTTGATGAAGCAGGGATTGACAAAAGAGAGCGCAAGCAGTATCTTGACGGCATTGCGGCAACCTATATCCTGCAGGGATATTTAGACAGCAGGCCGAAAAGCGAATAGAATTCGGCGAATCATACAGAGTGCAGAGAACATCTGCGAAGCAAAAAGAGGATACATATGGAAAAGGTAACGTTTATCGATCAGACCGGTGAAAAAATGGAAATGTTCGTGCTGGAAAAGACCAAGCTTTCCGGCAATGATTATCTGCTGGTCTGCGATCAGCCGGAAGGCGATGCGCAGGCGCTGATCTTAAAGGATATCAGTAAAAAAACAGCCGGCGGGGATACGCCGCGGGAAATGAATTACCGCATCGTATCAGATGATGATGAACTAAATGCGGTTGCAGCATTGTTTGAAAGTATGCTGGACGATGTGGCATTTGTCACGGATGATGACGAATGATCCGATAGTTACCGGAAATACACTGAGGTGAAATATTTGAACGAACAAAAGATAGAGAATAACGCAGTCCCGACTGTGAAAGTGATCCCCCTCGGAGGGCTGGAACAGATCGGGATGAATATTACTGCCTTCGAATACGAAGACAGTATTATTGTGGTGGATTGCGGACTGGCCTTCCCCGAAGATGATATGCTGGGGATCGATCTGGTCATTCCGGACATCACATACTTAAAAGAGAACGAAGACAAGGTTAAGGGCTTTTTGATCACCCATGGACATGAGGATCATATCGGCGCCCTGCCTTATATTTTAAAGGATCTGCCGGTGCCTTTGTATGCTACCAAGCTGACCATGGGCATCATCGAGAATAAGCTGGCGGAGCATGGCATTGAAAACCTGATCCGCAAGAAAGTGGTCAATTTTGGCCAGCATATCAATCTCGGGCAGTTTCGGGTGGAGTTTATCTGCACCAACCATTCCATCGCGGATGCAGCGGCTTTCGCGATCTATTCCCCTGCCGGCGTCATCGTCCATACAGGCGATTTCAAGGTGGATTACACCCCGGTTTACGGCGACGCCATTGATCTGCAGCGGTTTGCGGAGCTGGGCAAAAAAGGCGTGCTGGCGCTTATGTGCGACAGTACCAATGCGGAGCGTCCCGGCTTTACGCCGTCGGAGAGCACCGTGGGCGAGACTTTTGACAAGATCTTTTCCGAGCATAAAAATACAAGACTGATCATCGCCACCTTTGCCTCCAATGTGGACAGGGTGCAGCAGATCATCAATTCGGCTTATAAATACGGACGAAAAGTTGTAGTGGAAGGCCGCAGCATGGTGGGCATCATCGATACGGCTACCAAACTGGGTTATATCCGGATCCCGGAAAACACCCTGATCGAAACAGAACAGCTTCGGGATTATCCCGATGAGCGCACCGTGATCATCACCACCGGCAGCCAGGGCGAGAGCATGGCGGCCCTGTCACGTATGGCAAACGGGACCCACAGAAGGATTTCCATCAAACCCGGTGATACCGTGATCTTTTCATCCCATCCCATACCGGGAAATGAAAAGGCAGTCTCCAAGGTGATGAATGACTTATACAGCAAGCATGCGGATGTGATCTTCCAGGATACCCACGTATCCGGTCACGCCTGCCAGGAAGAGATCAAGCTGATCTACTCCCTGATCCGCCCGAAATACGCCATCCCTGTTCATGGGGAGATGCGCCACTTAAAAGCCCAGGCAAGGCTGGCAGAAGGACTCGGCATCAAGAAAGAAAACATCTTTGTGATCCAGTCCGGCGATGTGCTTGAGCTGTCCGAACAAAGCGCCAGGGTGCATGGAAAAGTGCCCGTAGGGAATATCTTTGTGGACGGTCTCGGAGTCGGCGATGTGGGCAACGTGGTGCTGCGTGACAGACAGCACTTAGCGGAAGACGGCATTTTCATCGTTGTGGTTGCCATGGACAAGGGCAGCAATACCGTGGTTTCGGGACCGGATGTGGTATCCCGCGGTTTCGTTTATGTGCGGGAATCTGATGAGCTCTTGGAAGAAGCAAGGGAGATCTCCAGGATCATGATGGACCGCTGCATGGACAGAGGGATCACGGACTGGAACAAGATCAAGAACTCCATCCGGGATGAGCTTTCGGATTTCTTCTGGAAAAAGACCAAGCGGCGCCCGATGATATTACC
>JAFZNL010000266.1 GCA_017550925.1 Lachnospiraceae bacterium
GCACCTGCGCCTGCTCCTGCACCGCCGCCTGCTCCTGCGCCACCGCCTGCTCCTGCGCCGCCGCCTGCTCCTGCGCCGCCGCCTGCTCCTGCGCCGTCACCTGCTCCTGCACCGCCGCCTGCTCCTGCGCCACCGCCTGCTCCGCCAAGGGATGCTTTGCTTGGCAGCTTGCCGCCATCTGCGCCGCCTTCGCCTCCTTCGCCGCCTTCTGCGCCTCCTGCTCCGCCACCTGCTGCTCCGGCTCCGCCGCCTGCTCCTGCAGCGCCGGCTCCGCCTCCCATGGCAGCAGATGCTGCTTTCTTGGCGCCGCCGATCACCTTGCCGACTCCCTTGCCTACCAGACCTCTCATGGCATCGCCCACGGAATCGGAGGCACTGATGGCCTGCATACCGGCGTTATCCGCCAGAATACCGGTCACAACGCCGCTGGCCTTTCTTGCCGTCATAAAGGCAACGATGATCATAAACAGTTTTGCCAGATAGTTTAGGGGCGCTGCCCAGTTGATCTGTGCCCAGGTTCCCTTCATGGTCCTCCAGTCCCAGAAGATCAGGTCTGCCGAAGTGATGATAGGAATGAAGATCTGCACCACCCTGACGGAGAATACCGTCGCAAACACCGAAAAGTTCTGAATGATGAAGGCCGTCAGCCATTGTTTTGCCTTTCCGCCGTTATCAAGGGACCAGGAAGCAAAGAAGGGCGGCGCGATCAGATACAAAAACAATACATTAAAGATCCGTGCCACACAGTTTCCGGTAATGGCCAGAAGTTCCGCTGCCATGAACAATGACGTCAGCCAGATGTAAAGAAAATCGATATCACTGACATGGAAACTTGCCAGTACGTCTGCATAATTATAAATGGACCGGTCTCCGCTTCCGTCCTCATTATCCAAAAAGAACCTGCTTCGCAGCGGATCTGTCAGGGACGGATTTTTGTTATACTCATCATTCACGGCCGCATCCATGGTACCCGCCAGGAAGCACATTCTGTCTATGGGAACAGAGGCACTGGCCTCCATTTTCATGGAACTATTTCTGGAAAAATGCTTCATAGGCTTAAAGTCCGCATCCGTCCTGATGATCTCCATGACATCGAGTATTGCCATGGCCAGTTGTTCATCATACACATCCGCCTTTACATCGGTGGCCAGACTCTTCGCATCTGCGATCCTCTGCAGGGCATTTTGCCAGTTATTGATCGCCTTTCCGTCCTTATCCTTTCTCGGATAGGCATAGGCAAATACCCCCTGCTTCTGAAGCCATTCCATTTCCGGCCGGATCTCGTTATAACAGGCATTGATGTTATACCTGCTGTTAAAACTGGCGTTGACGGAATAGTTCCCTATGGTATTGATGCACTTGGCCATGGTAGAAAGTTCTTCGTCCGTATAGTCTCTTTCCGCTTCCAGGTGCAATAAAGATGCATTATTGAACAAGTAGCCGATCTGTTCCATCAGCTTATCGGAAAAGGAGAGCACTATTGCCATTCCCAGTGTCAGGCTGATCATAAAGAAAATACTGCGCAGCAGATTACCGACAATACTGCCCATGGTCTGCTGGTTCCTGCCCTCGAGATCAAACATTTTTCTGATCACGGCAATAATGGCAAAACCGAAGGCCATGGCGATACCGATCAGCGTCATGCCCCAATATGCGTTGGTCACTGTCTGATTATAAAAGAACACGTCCAAAAGCTTCGTGGATTGCTCCTTATAGGTCACCGACGTGATCCCGGCAAACATCTCAAAGATCCGGTACAATGCTCTGACGATCCCGCAAAGCGCGATGGCGATCAGGTACTTGAAATGGACCCATATTGACATAAAATCAAACGCATCTGTAAACCAACTCATATCCGATTCCTCTTAATTGATTAGCAGTGTTTCGCTTCGAATGTTTCATACCGGACTTTACACCACCCAATTGATTAGCAGTGTTTCGCTTCGGATGTTTCATACCGGGCTTTACACCACCCAATTGATCAATATCTCCTTTTTATCTGACCCGCAGTTTCCTTTTCACATACTGCAGATAAACGATGATCGCTGTGATCACTGCCAGAAACAATGCCAGAAATACCACTCCCTGCATATTCAGATATAACAGGATCATTACATAATACGTGCTTTCGTTACCTGCCTGATCCGTAACGGTCAGTTCATATTGACCGCTTTCCCTTAATTTGTGACCACGCAGGTTCACGGTCCTTCCGTCCTTGAGGCAGGTGATGGTATCCCCTTTTTCCACACCGGAAAACTCCACGGGTCCCCTGGCTCTGCCGTTTTCATCAACCCCGGTAAATACAAGCTGTGGCGCCGTATGATCGATATCTATGCTCAGTTCATAATACACATCCGTCTTGACGCACTTATAGTCGATCTTGTAACTGCCTTCCGTTAAAAGTTCTGCCCGGGATCTGGCATTCATCACATCCGTGCCGTCTAAAGTGACTGCCGTCAGTTGAAAACCTTCGGGCATATCATAATAATTCAGGTTTCCCGTCGTCTGCTCCACGATGGTGAAGGTGAGCAGGTCTTCATTTTCACTGCCGTTTCCGATCCGGAGCACATAGGCGCCGGCCTTCTGGATCGACTGCAGCACAGGATCCTCTACAGGATTTCCGTCCTGATACAGTGTCACAGTTACGCCTTCCGGCACATTGATCACAACCTTGCCTCTGGTCACCATACCATCTGCCACATTGGAACTGATCTCGGTTCCGAAGCGCTGGGAAATAAAAACGTAACCTTCCAGATCATAATCATAATACATGGTATCCGTGATCCTGACTCTGCCGGCAGGCTCTTCATCTGCGAAAGCTCCCGCCGCGCCCGAATTGTATGAATCGTCAACGGGCTGACCGGTCACCGGGTCAAGCTGTCCTTCGTAATTGGCATCCACTTTGCCCAGATCCTGGCCGCCGCCGGTAAATCCGGATTCCGACTCTCCCCTGCCTGTGATCAGTTTTTCGGTCCACTCCGGCAGACTTGACTGCTCCTCTTCCTGTTCCTGCTGGGTCATGGGCATTTCCTGTGCCGCATTTTCCAGCTGCGTGTCTGCTTGCTGCTGCGTCGACGGCGTACTGACCAGTTCTCCAAATGCCGCATCAATGGCGGTGGAAACCCTGCTCCCGGCCGTCTCGGAAGAAGACTGACCGGATGCACTTTGACTTCTTCCCACATCCGTCCTCTGCAAGGGCGCCTGCGCCGCAGCCTGCTCAGCCGCCAGCTTTTCTTCCTCCTGGCGTGAGTTTTCCTGCTGCAGCTGATCGTTGACCCCTGCCACCACCGGCGTTGAACCGGCATTCCCGCCGGGCTGCGCCGTTGTGACGTCAATCTCCGTCATGGATGCCTTCACATCCGTCCCGGATGCAGATACATATAGGATTGTCATTGTCAGTGCTACCGCTGCGGCAATGCGCAACGCGCCTTTTGTCTTCCCCATGGAACTTACCTTTATCACGCCCCATTCATAACAGATACATCTGCCCGGGCATTTTCGTTGCATGAAATTTTATATTTGTCAAAAAATGGATCACTCTGAAGACACATCTTCCGTATCCGCCTCATCCGGCGTATCATCCTCGCCATGTTCATAGACATAGGTCACAAAGGCCTTTTCATTTTTGGTCTGTCCGCCTTCATATGTGGCCTCCCGGACTGACAGCCTGCCGTTTTCATCGCTGTCGATCACAAAGCGGATGGTCAGGCCGGCCAGCGGGCTTTTTGCGGAAAAAATCACGCTACCCTGCCCCATTCCGTCAAAGGCCAGTGTCTTTGTCTGCATATCCGCAGAAAGGGTTTCCTGCGTTTTCCAGACAGCCAGGTTCGGGTTCTGGTCCCAGCCCCTGCCCGACTCTTTTGCGGTCTCATCGTCCACCATGCCATAGCCGGCATAGTAATCCGCTTTCATCTGTTTTATGATCTCTTCTTTATAATCTCTATAGTAAGCAGTGATCTGCTCATCTAACATGCGAAGTTCCTCAGCCGTCTCTTCATCATATTCGGAGTAGTCCTCCTCTACCGGCGACTCGATCAGCAATTGTCCGCTATCGGAAGATACATCGACGATCGTCACCGGCGCATCGCTCTGCCCTGTTTGCGTTTGTCCGTCCCCACTTTCCTTTGAAAGCGCAGTTTCCTGATCGATCCTTGCCTGCTGTGCTTTTTTCACCGCTTCGGGAAGGTCTGTCTCTTCCATGCTCATCTCATAATCCGCAAGGGCCGGCAGCCTGATGTTCAGCCGGCCGTCCTCACCGATCTGATAACTGTAGCCATAGGGGGTATCCTGCGCCATATATACCACGCCCGTCATCTCCGATAAGTCGATGCTTTCCACATGACAGAGAAGCTTCCCCTTTTCATTCTTTTTCACACAAATGCCAAGGCTGAGCCTGGCGCTGTAATCATCCACCCCATCCTGCTCGGCGATCCCGGCGCTGTTGTATACAAGCTGCGGCTCCGTCGTATCCTTTCTCCTTAAGGTATAGACCAGCATATACTGACCGCTTTCCTGCGCGGGCTTTATCACATACTTTCCTTTTCCGCCGACGCCGCTTCCCTTCTGCTTTTGTGTCACCGGCGGTTCGATCACCAAAGGATCTACGGGATTTCCGTCAATATCCATCTGTTCATAGGTCTGCGTTGCAAGATCGCACTCCCACAGATAACCCGGCGTTTTGCTGCCGTCCAGGGAGATCTGCAGGCTTCCGCCCGGTTTTTCTTTGATCACATACGGGTAATCAATGCCTCCCTGATAGGTAACGGTCCTGCCGCAGCCGCACAGCCCTAAAACCGCCGCAAGGACCGCCGCCGCTGCGCCGATCCTGCAAAGTAAAAATGGATTTTTTCTGATTCCTGTCATATTTTTTCCCTGAATATTCTCTGCATCCAAATAGAATTCAAACATCATCGTTTCACAAACCGCAGACTTTACACGCCGCTCTCCGACCAATAAACCTGCTGATCAGACACTTTCACATAAACTGCTTTACTATAGGATGCCCTGTTCCCTTCTATGATCTCAGCCACGCCGCAGGCCTTATCATAGACACTTGAAAACTTAATGCTCCCGTCGTTAACGATCCGGATATTTTCTCCTTCTACAGATTGCACGCTGCTTTCCGATGCACTGATCATGCTTCCGCCGGTGCCGCCCTTTCTTTTCATGTAGCCTTTATAGTTGTTATCCTTAAAGTAATACCTTGCCATTCCGATATCATCGAACTGATAGCCTGCGTAGATGGAACCGGACTTGCGGTTTTCAATCTCCGCATTATCATTGATGATCAGGCGGCTTGTGATCACTTCACCGAAATTATAGAGTTTACCGCCCTCCGTCAGCTTAAGCTGCCCTAATGCCGCGCCGGTGGTACTGTATGCATCCGTTCTTCCCAGCATCATTCTGGCTTTTGGCATGACCACTACCGATCCGCCGTTTTTCACATCGATACACCCTGTTCCTTCTCTCTCACCGTCCCTGCTGTAAGTCATGAGCGTAGCGCCTTCCTGGATAACCAGGGTCCCGCCGTCCACCACGATCTTTCCATTGATAAAGGTAGTAGAGTTGATACTCATGACCGCACCCTTGTTCACCGTGGTGACGGTTCCCTGCGGCAACACGGAGTTTTTCGTCAGGGCCGTTACCTGTCCGCCGTTGACCCAGATCCCCATGGGATATCTGGTAAAAGACACCTCTTTTCCGGAATAGAAGTAAAACTTATGTCTTTTCGATTCATTGGTCTCATACTCCGCGCTTAAGTGATCATCCTTGATCTTCAGCACCGGGTCACGGCCGCTTTCGTTATGAAACAGGTTAAACCGCTTGATCGCACCATTCTCAAGTGAATCTTTTCCGTTAATGGTCACCTGATAATTCTTCTTTCTCCAGTGCAGGTCATCATCATCAAATTCCACGCACCAGTCCAGCATTTTTTCTGTATAGGCGGGGTAACCGTGGGAGTCTACCCTGCCCACGGTCTCCCCCACATGCAGATAGATCTTCGGATCGTTATCATTATCGCCGTCCTTGGCGTGACCCACTTCCACATAGGGTGCGCCCCGGCCGTTATCCGTCAGCCACTGCAGCTCCCCGTAATGGACCTGCCTGTCACTGTCAAAATTTACCAGGCTGTAATAATTATTTTCGGAATTGAAATCCTGCGGGTGTCCGCTGCTGTACTTATGCCCGTTATTATCATGGCAGAGCATGGAACGGATGATGGTCCCGGCCGCAGGATTATAATACGTGGTTGTCAGATCCTTTACCGCCGTCCATTCATAAAAGTGCATTTCGTCCGTGGTCTCTTTGGCGGATGCGCCCATCTGCAGAAAGCCCTGTGCAAAAAGCAGCGCCCCAAGTCCTGCCGCAAGCATCCTTTTATACATCCCTGCTCCTAAACTATGCTGTTGTCCCGATTGTTCCCGGATCTGTTTCATAACCTTCACCTGATTCATCTTCCCGGCGCTTTATCATAGATGCCGCAGACACTCCCTCGTATCTGCCTGACCCTGCGGTCTTTTACGCCGGTTTTTTCTGTATCTTCTGCTCTTTTTTCTTGGAAGCGTCCTCTTTCTTTTTCTTTGCTTCCTCGGCTTTTCGCTTCTTTTCAGCTTCCTTTTGCTGCCGCTTTGTTTCTTTTTCTTTTTCCTTCCGGCTCTTTTCCGCCTGCTTTTTCAGCTTATCGGCTTCCCTGGCCGCATTCTTTTCATAATTCTTTGCAAAATCGCCAAGGGAAGTTTGCTGCTTATCTAAAAGGATCGTATTAAACATGGGATCTGTTACGATGAGTTCCCGGTTCTTTTGTACACTCTTTAAGATCTCGTCCTTTTTCTGCAGCGCCGTATCGTTATCCGGGAAATCTTCCCAGTACTTTGTCGCCCGGGGCGTCTTTCCCATCATGGTCTGTGCCAGGATCAGATCTGCCGCCGCTGCCGGATCCGAATAATCCGCCTTGGCGTTTTTATCCTTTGCCGCATCCTCGATCACACAGCGATAGTCCTGACGCAGGTTGGCGTAGACCAAACCGCCATTAATGATATCGCTGACATATTCCGTCATGGCATTGACCTCTTTGTGGTATTCCAGCTGGCTCTTATCCATGATGGTATTCTGCTTGTAACGGAAGGCAGCATTATGGAGCGTCGATGCCGCCTCAATGGCCGCCTGACCGGAAGGATCTCCGTTCTGTGCCAGATCAGCCA
>JAFZNL010000267.1 GCA_017550925.1 Lachnospiraceae bacterium
ATGCCGCTGGATGTGCTGAAGCTGGATGCTGATTTCTTCCGCGGCGAGAACGATGATGGCCGTGACAAGATCGTGGTTTCCGAAGCCATCAAGCTGGCTAAAATGCTCAATATGAAAACCGTCGCCGAAGGCGTCGAAGTGCAGGAACAGGTAGACTTTTTAGCTGACCAGGGCTGCGATATGATCCAGGGCTACATTTTTGCAAAACCCATGCCCTCTTCTAAATTCACGGACAAGATCATAGCCGGCAGGCTGAACCCCGGAGAATACGCAAATTCTGATATGGGATCTGCTAAGGAGAATGCACATACTGATACGGAGTCAGCTAAGGAAGATGTAAATACCGATTCGGAGTCTGACAGCACGGATGCAAATACCGATCCGGAAATTGCCGAAAACAGAGATAAACAAAAAGACAGTACTGACATAAGCGATAACGCTGATAAAAATGATAACGCTGACAAAAACGAAACTGATTAATCAGACATAGCCAATATTTCCGGATCCGATAACAGAGACCTCACTATGAGGTGCTAACCAAAAAAGGAGGAATCGCCATGATCACAATCAGCTGCTGTATGATCGTCAAGAACGAAGAAAAGGTACTTGCCAGATGCTTAGATTCCATCGCCGACCTGATGGACGAGATCGTTATTGTGGATACCGGTTCCACCGATGGTACCAAAGCGGTTGCTGCAAGATATACCGATAAAATCTATGATTTTGAATGGAATGGAAGCTTTGCAGATGCCAGGAACTATTCCTTCTCGAAAGCCACAGCACAATACATTTACTGTGCTGATGCCGACGAAGTCCTCGACCGCGTCAACCATGACAAATTTGCACTGCTCAAAAAGGGATTGCTACCCGAGATCGATATTGTGCAGATGTACTACTGCAACCAGATGGAATTCAATACTATCTACAACTTTGACCGGGAGCTGCGTCCCAAGTTGTATAAGAGGGTCCGCACTTTTACCTGGTACAACCCCATTCATGAGACAGTCGGTCTCCAGCCCACGATCTATGACAGCGAAATTGAGATCATCCATAAGCCTACCGGCTTCCATGCCTCCAGAGATCTTGAGGCTTTCGAGAAGATGTACGCCGACGGCCTGTACATGGACAACCGGCTCCATACCCTCTATGCAAAAGAGCTACTGATCGCCGGTGAAAAGAGCAACCTGCACAAGGCAATCCCCTACTTTGAAAAATCCCTGACGGATGAAAACCGCACAACGGATTCGCTTATGGAATCCTATGTGATCCTGGCCAGAGCATACCGCAGCAAAAATGATGTTACAAAGTTCTTCAAATATGCAATGCGTGCAGTCACCCTTGATGGCGATGGCTGCGCCGAAATCTGCTTAGAGCTGGCATCTTTCTATCACAGCATCCGTGACTTTGATGAAGAACGGATCTGGGCAAACGCAGCCCTCTCGCTCCCCTGTGTCCTGAATATCGAGACCACCGAAAATGCCAAGAAAATGTTAGCTGCGCTGGGATAAATTCCTCGCTCTCTTCCATCCACACTGCAATTTACCAAAGACCACATGCCCCTCATCTGCTGCATTCCACGTCAGATGAGGGGATTTTTATCAGATTTTATTAGATAGGAATCTCCTGCATCAGCGCAAAGGAATATAAGATCTTCTCCTTTACTTTCTTCCCTGTGATCTGTTCTATCGCTTCCTGATAGTACTCCATCTGTGCTGTATACCGGTCTGTCAGTTCTTCTGGTCGCGATATATGGTCTGTCTTGTAGTCCAGGAGGACGACTCCATCACCTTCTTCCCAGAACACGTCGATCACGCCCTGGATCATCACACGCTCTTCTTTTGGTATCTCTGCATGAAGCCTGCTTGCGGGAATCGTATTTACGAAAGGCTGTTCCTTTTTCAGCCTCCCGGCAAGCGCTGCCCTGCCCATACGCTGTGCGGCCTGCGAGCGCATAAATCCTGCGATCTTCTTTACCGGTACAAGGTCTGCATATTCCTGTGTAAGCCGCCCGCTGATCACCATTTCAGCAATGTCATTTTCGATTTGTACCGCAATCTCAGCATCTGCCATCGCCGGATCCGTCATCTGCAAATACTTCCCATAGTCCAAAAGTTCAAGCACTTTATGGAATGCCGAACCCCGATCGGTGCCGCCGCTTTCCTTCGTTTCCTTGGCAAACTGCGGCACATACGGATCACCCGTTCTTTCTGTCTCAAACTCCGCATGAACGCCCGCTTCTTCCATAGCTGCATGCTTTAGTTCAGAAACACTGGTTTTCGCGTAGAGATTTCCCAGGTTTTCATGTGCATATACATAATTGAAACGATCCGACAGCATCTGCGCTGTTTTTTCCGCATCTCCGCGCCGTTTCAATTCACCTGCCACAAATTCCGGATCCAGCAGCATGCCGATATCCTGCATCCTCTGTGTCTGCTGTGCTGCCATGTCCATTCTGGCCTGATCCAGGTCTTTGGGCTGGGCCACTTTTTCTTCAAACAGATCGTGGTCACAAGCCCTTACCATCATCAGATATTCCAGAAAACACTTCGGTTTTGCGAGCACATCAGCCGGCAGCGCCCCCGCTGTCCCTGCGGCGCTTTTCAAATAACTATATGCATTGTCATAGGCTGCGGGAACATTCGCCGTTGCCGTAAAGATCAGCTTTTCTTTTGCCCTGGTTGCTGCCACATACAAAAGCCGCAGTTCTTCTCCCAGCATATCTTTCCTGATCTGATCAGCCAAAACACGTTTCCGGAGACTAGGGGTTTTGATCCTGGTCACGGTATCGATACTGTCAGCGGCTATGCCGCGTTCCATATCCATCAGGATCGTGCCTTTTGAATCGCTTAAGTTAAACCCTTTATCGCATCCGGCCATAAAAACAACCGGAAATTCCAGGCCTTTACTCCCGTGGATCGTCATGATCCTGACCACATTCGCCTGCTCTGACAGGATTCCGGCTTCGCCTTCATTCACATCCTCTTTCTTTAACTTTTCAACGTAACGGATAAACCAGAAAAGATTATGATAAGAGGTCTTTTCAAACTCTTCTGCCTTGGTGATCAGCATATCCGCATTCATGGCGCGCTGTTTCCCGAAGGGTTTTGACAACAGATATTCCCGATAATGGAACTGCAGGAAGATATGTGCCATTAACTGGGACACCGTTATATGGGACGCCAGTTCCCGCAGCTGCTGCAATTGCGCAAGCGCCCTTCCCGCCAGACTGGCCAGCCTTTCATCCGCATCCATTCCGGCCGCCCTTTTTTGCAGGCATTCATAAAAACTGATATCTTTATCCTGCTGACGGACCAGTGCCAGATCCTCATCCGAAAATGAAAAGAACATGCTTTTCAGCGCCCCCGCCAGCGGGATGTCGGAATAGGGATTATCGATGGCACGCAGCAGATCCAGCACCACAGCGACTTCCGGTGTGTCATAGTATCCCGTGGAAGACTGTGCATGGGCAGGGATTCCCCTCTCAGACAGCGCCTGGACAAGAAGGGGTGAAAAATCCTTATGGCTCCTGACCAGGATCACAATATCACGATACTCAATCTCACCAGTCACGATCCTGACCCTGGGGTCCATCCTCATCCCGGGCAAGATCCCTGTCTCATCTCCTTCTTCATCATAGACATAGGCATCCTCGCCCTGTTGCACTGTACCGGCATCATCTGCTTCAATCTGCCTGCGCTTCACAAGGATCTTTTTATCGAGCATATCCCGGATGCGGTCAGCGATCATTGCCGCCTCTGCACGGCGCTTCCTGATCCCCTTTTCATCGGAAATACTAAGCATCAGTTCGGTTTTGTTCTGCGTGTACTTCCCCACTTGGTAAGCCGCACCGGGAACCAGTTCTTCGTTGGTATTGTAATCGATCCCACCGATCTCTTCGCGCATGATCCGGCGGAAGATCGTATTTACGCTATCGATCACTTCCACGCGGCTGCGGAAGTTTTTCCGCAAAAGGATACGCTCATGATCCGGACCTCCACGTCCATAAGCATGATACTTTTCCATGAAGATTTCCGGCCTGGCCATGCGGAAACGATAGATGCTCTGTTTCTTATCTCCCACCATGAAGCGGTTATGCCTGCCGGCCTCCGGCCTGGCCAATGCGGCAAGCAGATCCTCCTGCACCTGATTGGAATCCTGGTATTCATCCACCATGATCTCCTCAAAAAGTTCGCGGTAAGACAGTGCCGTTTCCGACGGCACGCCGTCATCATACAAGATATCCAGTGCGAAATGCTCAATGTCCGAAAAGGAAAACTTGGCCTGCTCCTTCTTGTGCTCAAGCAGCCGCTGACCAAAGACGCGCACAACCTGGATCAAAGCATCTGAAAGCGCTTTCGCCCTCGCTTCATCCTCATACATTTTCTCATAGGGTTTTCTGTAGAGATCCCTCAGATCCTCCAGCGAATCTTTATATTCCCCCCTGAGCTTGGATAATTGATCCTTTTTTTCCTGGTCCACATCCATGTCATCTTTTTTGACACCGGGCATCCTGTCCCACCGCATCATGGCAAGGCCATCAGCGACTGTCTCATAAACCGCCCCGGCATCCTGCCCGTATTCTGCAGCTGCAACGGCCTTGCGCACGCTGCTGAGCATTTGCCCATCCTTGATAAACGCGCTCTCATAGACAGCGGGATAGCCCGGTTTCAAACTCGCAGCTATCAACAGCCGCGTCATCAAAATGGCAGAGTCAAGTGCATCCAACACCTGCGTACATAGCTGCTTTTGTGTCTCCAGGACTACCTGCTCAATCTCTTTGTTCTGCTCTGTTTCCAGCCATTTATCCGGCCAGGGATATGACTGCGCATATTCATGCAGATCCATGATGCTGCTTTCCAGCTTGCTTTCTTTCACTTCCGGGTTCAACGCATCCACCAGGGTCAGAAAATCCTGCTCACCTTTTTCAAAACACTCCTCCAGGACGTCCCGGAGCACTTCAGCGCTAAGCAGCGTTTCTTCTCCGCTTTCCAACAACCGAAAGCCCGGATCGATACCGATCCTGTGGAAGTGATTTTTTACCAGATACAGACAAAAACTGTCAATCGTCGTGATCTGGGCATTATGGATCAGAGTCTCCTGCATCTGCATATTGGCATCATTCGGTTTTTTGATCAGGTATTCCTGGATCCGCTCCAGCAGACGCTGTTTCATTTGTGCTGCCGCTGCCCTGGTGAAAGTCAATACCAGGATCCTGTCCACATCCACCGGATGATAGGGATCCTGCAACAATCCCAT
>JAFZNL010000268.1 GCA_017550925.1 Lachnospiraceae bacterium
AAAATCCGCGCCTCTTTCTTTTCCGTAATCCTTACAGGATTCGATCAGTTTTGTCCCGATCCCCTGGCTTCGCATCTCCTCTATCACATCCAAATCCTGTAAATAAACCACTCTTTCCGGTTTTAAGCAGGGAACCCTTTTCTGTTCCAGGATCATGACATGGGCAAATCCGACGATCTCTCCATTTTGCTCAGCAACAATGATATCCTGATCTTCACTATGGAAAATCGATTGAAAGAATAATTCATCCCGGTCCCCGTGAATAAAATGTTCCGGCTGGAATTTTACAGCATCATTTTCCAGCTCATAATACAGCTGCTGTAAGGCGCCTATATCCTCATTTTTTGCTAATCGAATAACCATTTTTATCCCCCAAAACATGCCCGGCTCATAAAACCGGGCATGTTTCCTCGTATGGATCCTATGTCTGTCTTTCTACTCTGTCTTCTTCAGCGGCACCCAGATATAGCAGGTTATCTCATTCGACCCTTCTGCCGGCGGCAGATATACCTCAATGTCGTACTCACCGGCTAAGGTATAACCGGAAAGTGCAGGCAGCCATTCAGACCAGATCTTGGTATTGGTATCCTGCAGGTTGCTCATCGTGCAGGGGAACTGTGCCCAGGAGCTTGCGGGGATCACTCTGGTCTCGCAGCCTTCCGGAATCTCCTCCCAGGGGAAATACAGATCTGCGATATAGTAATCAAAATCCTTTCCCTTCATGTCGATGCATACGCCAAAGGTACCCATGATGGGGCGCTTCTCTCCCTGTGCCATCCACTCATCCCAGAACTTCGGGATCTCCTGATAACTGGTATCCGCGTTAAACGGTCTCTTCACTCCAACGATTGTAAACTGTGCTTTTTCTACGATACGATAATCCATCATACTTCCACCCTCCATAGTGATTTTGATATGCAGCGGAGCAAACGAACGAAGCGGTGCGCCGGACTGACGGGCCTGGGATGGTGTGATCCCGTGAAATTTCTGGAACGCTTTTGCAAAACTGTCCGGTGAGTCATAACCGTACTTCATTGCGACGTCGATCACCTTGACATCACCTGCGGTCAGCTCCTGTGCTGCCAGCGTCATCCTGCGCGCCCGGATGTATTCGCCCACTGTCAAGCCGCATAAAGCTGCGAAGATCCGCTGATAATAGTACGGTGAAAAAGCCGCTATCCCGGCAATCTCTTCGATGTCCAGTTCGCCTGTCAGGTTTTCTTCCATGTAATTGATGGATGCCTGAAAGCCTTCGATCCAACCCTTCATCCTGTTTTCTCCTGCTTTGATTGACCTGTAGCTTTTGTCCTTGTCTTTCGTTTTGGACCTTGTGCTACACTGACTACGCTATCACTATATCAACCTTTGAAATCTCCTGCCCGACTTTTTGTGCTCTCTTTTTCGGGTACAGTCCCTCAGTCATCTATTGAATTAACCACATTGATCTCTATCGGTCCGCTGCTGCCCTTTATGAAGGAAAATCTGCCGCGCACCAGGATTTTTGCATGGATCACACTGCCGGCCAGACCGACGCTCAGAGTCGTTTTATCTTCAGAAACGCTTGCTGTTTCGGAGTCCGTATCCAGTACTTTAAACTCAGCCGTATAGCCGCCAATGGTTTTGACGTTGACCAGTTTCTCTGCCTCTAATTCTTGAAACTCCGGCGTGTACAAAGTGGTCAGTTTCGGCGTTACCCTCGGCGCCAGGCAGATCAGCAAAATGGCCACCAGAGCAAATACGATGAATACCGAAAGCACTATTTTCTTTCGCTCCTGAATCATTTTACTTTCCTCAGTTCCTTTGCCATTCTCATCCGGCTCCCCTGATCCTCATTGTCCTGATACCCGAGTCTTTTATAGAGTTGATGGGCTCTGATATTTGATTTTTCCACGTGAAATACCACAGGGATGATACCGACCTTGCTTGCATATTCCTCTGCCATTTTGATCAGTTTTGTGCCGATGCCCTGACCTCGGTATGCACTGGTGACCGACAGATCGTCCAGATAGATATAGCCCTCTCTTCTGTGCACTTCCACGGAAAGATATGCCACAATCTTTCCATCAGCCTCGGCAACATAGATCAGGTCTTCCTGCTCGGTTGAAAAGAACTTATCAAGATATCCATCTTCATAGCCTTGCACATCATCAGTGTTGTAGATCGTCCTGAGCATCTCCAGGAAAAGATCTGCGATCCTTGGCGCATCCAACGCTTCTGCTTTTCTGTATATCAGTTTCATAACGAATTCCTCTTCACGAATCTCATTCTTTTAAAAATGCATCCCAACCGCCAGGATCAGGCAATACATACTCGGCAGCAATGTCAGTATCAAAAATATGGACAGCACTGTCTGCGTCATGCCATCTTTCTTTTTTAGCAGCCCAATGATGGCTGAGATCAGGGATAAAACGCCGGATCCTACCAAAAACAGCGCAAGTCCCTTGTGCCAGAGCATTGCCCAGATATTCGCCGCTTGATTATTCTCATACTTTCCCCAAAATGCATAGGCCAGGGTCAGGGACATCAAGAGCAGCTGAACTGCCAGTACAACAGATAAATATATAGTATAGATACTTTTCTTCTCTTTCAAATCTTCACCTTTGAATCTGAATCATCCATTCATTCTGATTGGTCTTTCATTCTGAGTTTATTCTACTTCTTTACCTGCAACTGCGCGATAGAAACATAGTGCTTTACCATAAAACTCTCTTCCGCATTTTCCCGCAGCATCTCCATGTGCTCCTTATCCCACACTTCCAGATCCGCCGGCGACATGGATGCTCCAACGCCCCTGCAGGCCCGCATTCTTCCGTGCCATCCTTCTCTTGTAAAAGGAATATCCACCCGGAACTGCTCCTGGGTCAAGAGATCAAAATTCGTCAGATACTGGTCCGGCACCCAGACAGGTTTTACTGTATCGCCATAGGCGGTCCAGCTGGGATTGATCCGCAGGATGATCTCCTCGCTTTTTCCCGCCACCGGATCTTCATAGGGGAGCCAGCCCATATACAGGATCAGAAACTTGCCGCCGGGCTTTAGCATCTTCGCAAAACTCTGCGCCGTGATATTGTGATCAAAATACCAGATGCACTGGCAGGCGGTGATCACATCAAAGGTATTCTCGGGAAAATCCACTTCTTCCGCTTTGGACGCGAAGAATTCAATGTTCATACCGGCTTCCTGTGCCAGGCGTTTTGCCTGCTCGATCTGGTTTTCGGCAATATCGGTTCCGGTCCAGTTTGCGCCATACCTGTACATGTCTCTCGGCAGCACCCCGGTACCCGTGCCGATATCCAGCACCTTTTGTCCTTCCCGGCACAGTCCTAAATTCAAAACGTAATCATAAAACTCCTGCGGATAGATATCCCTGTACTTTGCATAATCCGAGGACGTCTTTCCCCAGTCAAAGGCCTTACCTTTATCGATATCCTGAATGATCATATGATTTCCCTCTCAAGCCATTATTCCGTAGTTGACAAATGACACCCATTCATGTTTTATTCAACTATATCCCATAATATACAAAATCACCGTGATACGCAATTATTTCTGATCAAAAGTCGTATCTGCTCATTACGAATTTACAACCAGGTAGCCATCATTCGTTTTCAGACATATAAGGTAAACCATCATGAAAAAAGAACCCTTTGACAGCATCGAATCCTGCATCCGTGATCACTTCGGCAGTGATGTCACCATCACCGGAAAATCTTACGTCGGCGGCGGTGATATCAATGACGCCTGCATGTTTACTCTCAGTAACGGAGAGCGCATTTTTATGAAATCAAATGCCCTGCGAAAAAGTGACTTCTTCCGGGCAGAAGAGGAAGGCCTCCTTGCGATTGCACAGACCGATGAGATCCGTGTTCCGGGAGTGATCGGAAAGGGAATCGATACAGAAAAGAATCTGTCTTTTCTCATGTTGGAGTATGTGGATGGGAGACAGCAGAGCCATAGTTTCTGGGAAGATTTCGGACATGCGCTGGCAAAAATGCACCTTTCAGATACCGCTACTTTTGTTAAGGGATTCGGCTTTCCAAATGATAATTACATTGGCGCGACCAAACAGATCAATATGCCAAAAGATACCTGGCTGGAATTTTTCATTCAGTGTCGCCTTCGCCCGCAGTTTGCCATGGCGGATGCTTACTTTGATAACCGGACAGGAAAACAGATTGAAGAATTATTAGACAGACTGCCGGACTACTTATCAGAACCGGCAAAGCCTTCACTTTTACATGGTGATCTGTGGTCGGGAAACTATATTGTGGGAAATGATCAAAACGCCTGGCTCATTGATCCCGCTGCCTATGTGGGACATTTTGAAGCAGATCTTGCCATGACGGAGCTGTTCGGCGGTTTTCCCCATCGTTTTTATGCTGCCTACAGTGAGATCAATCCCATTGATACAGAGTACAGAAACAGAAAACCGCTGTACAATCTCTACCACCTGCTCAATCACCTGAACCTCTTTGGTCCGGCTTATTATTCAGGCGTCATGGATATCGTACAGCGGTTTTGCTAAGTTTCGTAATTTCCGTAAGCTAAAGCTTTCGTCAGTTCCACTTCAGTTTCGTACTTCCGATCACTTTCTTTGTAAAGAGTTTTTTATACTTACTCTTTTTACTCTTTGGAAGATAGATACGAGCATTCTTTGCCAGGTTTTTGAAAGCGCCGTTTCCGACCTTTTTCAGTTTCTTGGATTTGACCTTTACGGTCTTGATCTTCTTGCATCCTTTGAAAGCATTTTTCCTGATCTGGGTCACATTTTTCCCGATGGTAACAGTCTTCAGTTTTTTGCATTTGCTGAAAGCACCGGCTTCAATGACTGTTACTTTCATCGTTTTCCCGCCGACTGTAACGGTAGCAGGAATGGTAACGGAAGTAACCTTCGTATCTGCAGGTGCCGTGAAACTGAC
>JAFZNL010000269.1 GCA_017550925.1 Lachnospiraceae bacterium
GCTTATAATATTCCACTGCCTGAACCGTCTCATCCAATTTGATGGACAGTTCGCAGAGAGAATAAATTACCTTTCGGGTATTTGGCTTTAATTCATTCGCCATCAGGAGAATTTCCTTACTCTCCTCATACCTTCGGTTGATCATGTAAAGCTCGGCCACCTTGCAAAGCATGACCACGCCTTTCACATGCCGCCAATCGATGGTGTCTGCGATTTTGACCGCCTCCCCATATTCACCTTGTTCGATCAGGGAATTGATCTCCTCGGCCCTGATCCTGTACTCAAACTTATCCAAAATTATCCACCCTTTGCCTTTCAGGATATCCCCGATTTTGCTGCCCGGGATACGCTGATGTATTTCCGATTGTTTCTATATTGCCTTTGTAAAAAAAGCACCCTTTATTGTATCACAAAATGCTCCTTAAAGCAACTCTGCAAGCCTTGCAAACTGTTCCACGCTCAGCCGCTCGCCGCGGATATCTTCCGGCAGTCCCATCTGCAAAAGTGCCTGCCGTACGTTTTCCTTCTCCGCCACGCCGCCGCCTGCCAGACCGTTGATCAGGGTTTTCCGGCGCTGGTTAAAGCTGGCCCGGATCACAGCGAACATTTTTTTCTCATCCTTTGCCACCACCGGCGGATCTGTATATCTTGTCAGCCGGATCACCGAGGAACCCACATTTGGCCTTGGGATAAAACAGGTTGGCGGCACCTGTGCGATCACTTCCGGCCTGGTATAATACTGAACCGCCAGGGACAGGGCGCCATAATCTTTCGTTCCCGGAACCGCCTGCATCCGCTCTGCAACTTCCGTCTGTACCATGACTGTAATGGAAGTCAGCGGGAGTTTTTGTTCCAAAAGTTCCATGATAATGGGAGTTGTAATGTAGTAGGGAAGGTTCGCCACTACTTTGAAATGCAGCGGTTTTCCTTCAAGATATTTCTCTTTTTCATACAGCGCTGTGATGTCAGTTTTTAAGATATCCTGATTCAGCACCGTCACATTGTCATATTCCGAAAGGGTATCAGCCAGTACCGGGATCAGTTTATTATCGATCTCCACGGCAATGACTTTTCCTGCCCGCTCTGCCAGATACTGGGTCATGGTGCCGATGCCCGGTCCGATCTCCAGTACCAGGTCATCTTTTCCGATCTCTGCACCATCACAGATATGGTCCAGCACATGGGTATCGATCAGGAAATTCTGTCCGTATTTTTTTTGTGCCCTCAGGCCATGCCGCTCCAGCACTGCCATAGTCCGGGTAGGACTCGCAAGATATGCCACGTATTTCTCCTTAGCTGTATTATCTAAACCAGATTTGACTTCTCAGATTGCCATGCCAGCCTTTCAGCCATTTCATCACAAAGCGAACAATCTCCTTGCGTTCTCTGCCGTGATCCGAATGACTTCCTCTTTGGATATTCCCTTGATCTCGGCCATGGCTTCCACTACCAGGGTCAGGTACAAAGAACAGTTTCTCTCTCCCCTGTGGGGCGTCGGCGCCAGATAAGGACAGTCCGTCTCCAGCAAAAGCCTGTCCATGGGGATATAATCCACTGCTTCTTTCAGCTTTTTTGCATTTTTAAAAGTCAGCACGCCGCCAATCCCGAAATAAAAACCCATATTCAAAAACTGCCTTGCCATTTCAGAAGAATAGGAATAGCAGTGCATGACGCCGCCGATCTCGCCGGCTTTTTTTGCCTCCAGAATATCCGCCGTATCTTTCGCCGCATCCCGGGAATGGATGATCACAGGAAGGCCCGCCTCCCTTGCCAGGTCCAGCTGCCGCTCAAACCACTGCTTTTGCAGGGAAGGTTCCGGCTCCGGCCAATGGTAATCAAGGCCGATCTCGCCGATAGCAACCACCTTAGGCTCCTTTGCTTTTTCCAAAATCCAGTCCATATCCGCATCGGTCAGGTTTACGATATCATCGGGATGGACCCCCAGCGCCGCATAGATAAAATCATATTTTTCAGAAAGCGCAAAGCTGTCCCTGCAGCCCCGCATGGAAGCGCCCACGTTGATGATCCGGCCGATGCCTGCCTCCTGCATGGATGACAGCAGCTGCTCCCTGTCCGCATCAAATGCCTCATCATCATAATGGGCGTGTGTGTCTATGATATAGTCCATTTATATTATCCAATCTAATTCTGTATTCACTGCACGTATTAAGGCCAGTTTACCAGCACTGCGATCAAAATCCCCAGCAGTCCGCCCATGCACACCTGGGATTTCGTATGCCCGACAAATTCCTTCAGCCGCTCTCCCGGCGTGATGGTCGGATCTCCCAGCCGGATGAAGGATTCCATCATTTTATTCAGCAGCACAGCCTGCTTGCCGGTCTCCAGCCTGACACCGGATGCGTCATGCATGACGATAATGGCCAGGATCATGGCTATGGCAAACTCCGGCGACGCCGGCCCGCACTGAAAAAAGGTAGCGCCTGCCATGCCGCAGACCGTTGCAGAATGGGCGCTCGGCATGCCGCCGTCCCCCAGCAGTCTTTCCCATACAAATTTGTGATTTACGATCAGATGGGTGATCGTCTTGAGAACCTGGGCTGATGCCCAGCCAATCACTGCCGTGATAATGATCTTGTTTTGAAATATTTCCAGAAACTTGTCCATCTTACAAAAAACCCTTTGCCTATTTGTCCGTATAAACCTTCTGTTCCAGCCGCTTTGTAAATGTATCATGATCCAAAGGCCTGTCAAAGTAATAGCCCTGCACCATATAGCAACCTGTTTCCTGCAAAAATTCGATCTGGTCTTTGGTCTCCACACCTTCGCAGATAACTTCCCTGCCCAGTTCCAGCATCATCCGGATCACGCTTCGTACCAGCTCCTTGCCGCCTTCCCGCTGCCCGAAGATCCTGTCTACAAAGGACTTGTCGATCTTGATGGTATCGATATCCACATCGCCTAAAAGGGAAAGGGATGAATACCCGGTTCCGAAATCGTCCATATCCACCCGGATGCCAACTTCCTTCATATGATTGACAAAATCCGTCAGCGCTTCCATGTTCGCATAACCGGAGGACTCCGTCAGCTCCACTGCCAGATATTTATGCTCCACCTGCCACTTATCCGCCGCATCGATCACATTTTTCCCAAAGAGAGGATTTCCCATATGAAGTTTGGAAAAATTGGACGAGACAGTGACCGGCTCCAGCCCCTGCTGTTTCCAAAGCCGGATATCATTGCACACCGTATCAAACACATAAAAGTCCAGCTCCGTGATCAGCCCTTCATTTTCCAGCAGCGGGATAAAACGCCCGGGCGAGATAAAGCCGTCATCCTTCTGCCAGCGCACAAGCGCTTCTGCACCGCAGAGGGTATTGGTGCGGATATCCACTTTCGGCTGGTAAAAGACCTTGAATTCCCCGTTTCGGATCGCTTCTTTATAGGCCGTCAGCAGATCGCCGGTCTCTAAGATGTTTTCATACATCTCTTTGTTATAAAAAATGATGTCCTCTTTTTGCAGCGACCGTGCCGTGTTCATGACCACGGTACAGATCCCCACCACCTGCTCCATGGTATCGCCGGGCATGATGTCATAAACGCCACAGCGGATGGGCGCCGGTAACGATCCGGGCACAGCCGCTTCGATCCTGGCCGGGTTGTTTTCCCTGATCCTGTCCACAAACGCCCTGCTTCTTTCCTTTTTTACCAGCACGCAGAAGTTATCATTTCCGGTCCTGGCGATCACTTCCTTTTTCACCATGCCGCCCCGGAGGAAATCCGCTAACTGCTTGAGCTGTATATTACCGAAATCATAACCGAACTGCCTGTTGATATACTTAAAGCCCTTGATATTGACAAGCACGGCCGTATAAGCCGTCAGCTCTCCCCGTCTTTGCAGCCGGTTTCCCTTCCGGATCAGGTTTTCATAGTTCATGCAGCCTGTCAGCCGGTCAAGGCCTGTCAGTTCCATGGAAAAAAGCAGATAAAAGATGATATAGATCACTGCAAATAAAGAGGTGGCCGAGGCGATGACCGTCAGCAGCTTTTTCAGGTACTGGTTGATCGCATTGATACCGATATCTACGCCCACAATAGCTGCTACGCTTCCGTCACTCCGAAAGACCGGGGCATAGGCGCTGAAATACGTGCCCCATTCATCTGTAGTCAGCTCCTGATCACAGCAGACCTCTCCCTCTTCAAAGGCGGGGCGCATGCTCTCGACCCATTCATACTTTTCCCCTACTTCTGCCGGATCTTCCGGATCCGCATCCACCACGAAACACAGGCCGCCCTTCTCATCAAGCCGCATGGTATAGATATACTGCGCATCTGCATAAAAATAAAACCTTGACAGTAATTGGAATATGGTATCATACGCAGGATCCTGCTTCGAATGAATGGTATCGAGCTGATCTCCGTCAATCTCCGATGCGATATTCTGTGCCAGGGACATGCTTGTCCGTTTGCTCTGGTCCAGCATCACATAGCCGACCTGAACATAGGTGATCACGCCCAGCACAAAAAACAGCAGAAGACTGCAGAGCAAGATAATTAACGTAGGTTTATTTTTGATTCGAAACTTTTTCTTCTTCATCAGACTCCAACTCTCAAATCCCCCTACCATTGTAGCGGTTTTCCGAAAAGCCGTCAAGGAATGACGGCTTTTCGTATCTTTTGGGATCTATTTGTATTATTTCTGCAATCCCTTCTTTTTCAGCAACGTATTGTAAGCTGTCTTTTTGCTTTTCGGTGACTTTACGGTTACCTTTTTGCTGACACCTGAAAATGCCTTGCTGCCGACAGTTTTTGCCGTCAATGAAGTGGTCTTGATGTTGATCTTCTTTAGGCTGCTACATCCGTAGAACGCTTTCTTACCGATCTTCTTCACGGATTTCGGGATCGTGACGCTGCCAAGGGCGGTGCAGAGCGCAAAGGCCTGATCGCCGATGGTTTCCACGCCCTTACTAATGGTCAGGGTTTTCAGTTTCTTGCAGCCTTTGAAGGCACTATTGCCGATGGTCCTGACATTGCCCTTGATCACTGCTTTCTTCAGTTTCTTCGCACCTGCAAAGGCATTTTTGCCAATCTTGCTGACATTGTTCCCGACGGTCAGCTGCTCAATGGTGTTATTTTTCTTGAAGGCATTATCAGCGATCTCGGTAATCTGGTAGGTCACATCCCCGATCTGTACCGATGCAGGAACCGCATATTTCTTCGCCTTTACATTTTTGGTATCGGAGAGTTTCACCTGAGGCGTGGCTGCCGAATCATCGGTAACCACAAAACCTGCGCCGCTCTTTTGATCTGTCAGTTTTGTTTTCTTTGCCGCCGGTTTTGGCTGGTCGCCACCCAGGTCCTTGCCCAATGCCGGAATCATTTTTTTGCTGCGGCTGACCTCGGCATGGCAGACAGAACAGTAAACCACCTCATCATAGGAACCTGCCTGATCGGCCGTGGCCGCTTTTTCATTCTCACGCACCGCTGCTGCCGGTGTATGTCCCTTCGCAGGAATCTCTTTTCCCGCCTCGATAATGGCATCGCAATCCGTGCACCGGAGATCTCCGGTATATCCCTTCTGCGTGCAGGTCGCATCCTTTTTACCCACCACTGTGCTGTGCGGATGGCTGCAGACTTTGACCTCATACTCGTCCTGATCCATGATCTCTAAATGATTGCCGCTGACAGAGTTGCCACTGATGGTCAGAACAGGCTGTTTTGTCTCACAGTCATCCGACGTTACGGTTCCTGTCACCTCGAGTACCTGCTCTGTTTTGCCGTCACTGACACGTTTTGTCACCGTGAAGGTATCTCCCTCCTGTCCGGTGATCTCGATCCTTGCATCATCTTCCACCACGGCGCTGATGGTACGGTCCTGTGCATTCACATCAAGGCTGATTCCTTCGCCCTGCGTCGTTGCGCTGACAGCTACATCCTGATCCATGGCGGTTACCTGCAGTTTCTCGGTGCCGGCCTGTTTTACAATACGCTGTTCCTGCCCTGCGGGCATGTAAACGATGGCATTTCCGACGCGACCGCTGTTTTGGGCTGTGGTGATCTTCCCGTCGCCATCCATGCCGATGCCCATGGGCTGCATCTGGAAGACGCCGGTATCCTCACTGGTACTGCCGTCTGCCAGGGTCAGTTTATTATCTTCCACGCTTGCGATCTGGTTGCCGCTGCCGTCTTTGATCTCATAATTGTCCGATCCTACCTGCACGGCCTTCAGTCTGTAACGCATCCGGAAGTTCATCCGGTCTCTCATGCGGAACCGCATTCTGAAGCGCATTCTGAAGCGCATGCGGAATCTCATTCTGAAGCGCATCCTGAAGCGCATTCTGAAACGCATTCGGAAGCGCATGCGAAACCGCATTCTGAAACGCATCCGGAAGCGCATACGAAACCGCATTCTGAAACGCATTCGGAACCGCATGCGGAAGCGCATACGAAATCTCATACGGAACCGCATACGGAATTTCAGGTCTCCGTATTTTGCATCGGACAGTTTGGAAAGATCAGCGCCGTCTTTGATCCACTGATCATAATGATCCTGATCTGCATCTGTCCAGGGATCTGCCTCATACTCCGCCTTCGTGGCGCACCCTTCCTGCTTGTAGATCTGTGTTTCCAGGTCTGTCCAGGGATCTGCCTCATACTCTGCCTTCGTGGCACACCCTTCCTCCTGAAAGATCTGATTTTCCTGTTCCGTCCAGGGATCCTTTGCATAGTCCGTATCGCTCGGCAGGCCTTCCCCTTCATTGACTTCTTTCAGCATATCGCCGTCCTGTTTTGTCCAGGGGTCACTGTCATATTCCGCAGGCGTTGCCATATCATCCATGCCTGCAAATTCGCCGGTGTGGTTTTGATAATCCGACTCATCCTTTGCATCCCATTTCATTTCCGGAAAATCCTTCTCATCCTGCGCGCTTGCCATGGCAGGATCCGCAAACTCTCCCGTATGGTTCTGATAAGCGGTTTCCGTTGCCGCATCCCAGGTTCCCGTTTCATTCGCGCCGGCTGCACCAACATCCTGATAGATCTTCTCTTCCTCAGAAGAATACGGCGCTGCCGCATACTCATCATCTCCTGCCAGGCCGGCGGTGCCGCCAAGCTCTTCCAGGATCTGTTCATCTTCCGCTGTCCATCCGTTTTCACGGATCTGTACCAGATCTTCTTTGGAATAGACCGTATTCTGATAGAGTTCTTCATCCTCCGCTGTCCAGTAACCATCTTCATCATCGCTGAGGAGCCAGTCGGCATACTCGCCGCCATCCAGATAAACCGATGCGTAGATGTCATAAGGGATATAGGAGATAAAAGAGACCTCCTCAGATCCCGGCTGATTCAAATGGGTTCCCCAGACCACCTGCTCTCCCTCTGAAGTAGTACCCAGATCATATTGCCATTGTTTGTATTTTCCGTTTACTTTCCGGATGCTGATAGCACGTTCCTCTCCCGGATAGTTACTGTCATAGATTAGGATCTTTCCGGTGCCGTCCGCTTTTTCATCCACCTGATAGCCCAGAACGGCATGGCCGCCCTCCGGTCCGAAGACGCCGATGATCACAGGATAATACTCCGTTTTCACGGCCCTGACCAGGGCATCCAGGTCATCATTGAAGGCATAGCACATCTGCACCCTCGGATCATACTGGGAAATCTGCATGGCCTCAATATATTCCTTCAGGGCATCCTTATCCGTGGGATCGCCATATTGCGAGATCACCGCGGTCTGCACACTGTCCGTCCCCGCACCAATCTCTGTGATATCTACGCCGTTTCCGGAAACCGAGAACATGGAGGTGCTGCCCGACAGGCCATAGCAGCTGCCGTTCCAGGGATCCGTATAGAACCGGTACATGGTCAGTCCGTTGCTGCCGAACACTTTTTCATAGCGACTGGCCGGGATCTCATAACCCGAACCTTCATCATATTTGAGTCCCTCAAAAGTATTGGCAAAAGGATAGGAAAGTTCTTCTATACCGATCCTCCTGGTAAAATATCCCGCCGCGCTGCTGCCGCCGTCGATGCGGGCCATGCCGATGCCGGTTGCGGCGGTCACATTTTCTTTTGCCTTCTCTTCATAGGTCGTGCCCCTGCCGCCCGCAAGGGATGCGCAGGCACTGAATATACCGGTACCCTTCCCGTTTTCTACTGCGGCTGTGGTAAACGGATCTTTCACATAAATCCGCTCAAGAGCCATACAGTTTGCAAACATATTATGCATATCCGAGACATTGTCTGTCTGAAAACTGCCAAGATCCAAGGTGATCAGCGCATTACAGCCGTAGAACATGCCGGCCATATTGGTAACTTTCCGCGTATCAAAACCGGACAGATTAAGATCCTGTAATGCCTTGCAGCCCCGGAACATCTCTTCCATATCTGTCGCAGCAGTCGTATCAAACGATGTCAGATCGATCTGTTTCAGTTTTCCGCAGTCATAGAACATGCCGGAAAAATCCGTTACTTTATGGGTATCCCAGTTTTCGGCGTCCGGCGTAAAAGATGCAAGGGCAGCACAACCAGCAAACATATCCGACATATTCGTTACGGATGCGGTGGAAAAGTTTGTCAGATCGATATTTGTCAGTTTCCTGCAGTTTCGAAACATCCCGCTTAAGTTTGTGGCATTCGCGGTATCAAAATCGCCGGTATCCAGTGCCGTCAGGGATTCACAGCCTGCGAACATATCCGACAGATTCTCTGCATCGGACGTGGTAAATTTCCTTTTATCAATTGTCAGTGTCTCCAGTTTTTTACAGCCGGAAAACATTTCACTCATATTCATGGACTTCGAAGAATCGAACTTGCTCAGATCCAGGCTTGTCAGACTTTCACAATCCTTGAACATGCCCTGGGTCCCGCAGTCCATATCATGGCTCACGCTCTCTGCCGTAAATCCGGGATTTTCATCTGTGTAGGAAAATGTAATGCTTTCCAGACTTTTACAGCCGGAGAACATATATCTGAAGTCATAGACGCCCGACGTGTCGAAACCGGGGCCGAAGGTGATGGTCTTTAAACAGCTGCAGCCTTCAAACATGGATGACATATCTGTGATATCGGATGTATTCAGCATGGAAAGATCCAGGCTTTCCAGTTTCTCGCAGCCCTTGAACATATCATACGCATCATAACTTACGCCAATATCCAGGGTCCCCAGGTCCAGCTTTCGCAGTTCCTTGCAACCCGCAAACAGACCGTCACACCGGTCCGATTTCATCCCTTCCTCCAGCGTAATAGATTTCAAATGCATATAGGGCTGGTCTTCCTCTTCGCCCAGTTCCTGATCGCGTAGGCCATCCAGTACCACAACATAATCTTCCTCAAAATACGTGACATGGGACGGGATCACGATATTGCTGGCTCCTCTTGCCTGATTACCGGTATATTTGACCAAATGTAACCGGTGCATATCATCATCCACGGCAGTGACCCAGTCCTGCAGCGTCGTTGTATAAACCCTTTCCGCAGCATCGGTAAAAAAACCCGGTGCATCGGAAGCCGGTCCCTGATCGATCCTTGCATAGCGTGGGTTTTCCTCTTCCGCTTTGCTGTAAACCGTTCCGGCGCCGCCTTTTAACGCGGCGCAGCCAAAGAAAATCCCTTCGCTGCTGCTTGTATAACCCACAAAAGGACCCTCGCCGTTATCATTGATCAGCGCCAGTTCTTCATCCGAATAAAGCCCGGTTGTCACAAAAGTATCCGAGGCATAGATGGTCTGCAGTTTTTCACAACCGTTAAACATGTTGTTCATCATCCGGACCCTGCCTGTATCCCAGCCCTCCAGATTGACCTCCTCCAAGGAAGAACAGTTGAAAAACAGATTGATCATGTCATCCACATGCTCCGTATCCAGTCCGTAAAGATTCAGTTCTTCCAGTGATGAGCAGCATGAGAACATGGCCCGCATGCCGTAAAGCTTCGCGCCCTCTAATGCTGTAATATCAAGGGTCTTCAAGGCGCTGCAGCCGCAGAACATGCTCTCCGCATTTGTCAGGGCCGTTGCTTTGGAACTGCCAAGGTCTATGGACTGCAGCTTTTCACAATCTTCAAACATGGAAGTTGTGACCGTCACCTTGCCCAGATCAAATCCGTCGCCCAGGGTCAGCTGCGTCAGGTTTTCGCAGCCGCTGAACATGCCTTCCATGGTTTCCGCTTTTTTCGTATCAAACATGCCAAGGTTCAGCTGCTTAATCGCACTGCAGCCGGCAAACATTTTTGCCATATATTGGACGCTTTGCGTGGAGAAATTCTTTTGTACCTGGTTTTCGAAAGACAGATAATCCAGGTTTTCGCACCGGTAAAACATCTCAGTCATATTGGTCACGGCGGAAGTATCAGCCGCCGCCAGGTTCAGGCTTGTCAGCGAACTGCAGCCTGCAAACATACCTGCCATATTTGTAACGGAAGAAGTGTCACAGCCTTCCATATAAACTTCCGACAGGCTTTCGCAGTCTCTGAACATCGCCCACATCGTAGTCGCCTTTGAGGTGTCCAGCCTGGTAATATCCACAGATGTCATGGCGGTGCAGCCTGCGAACATCTCATCGGCATGGTCCGTTGTCTCCACGCCCTGATCCACAACCACGGAATTGAGTTTTTCAAAGGGAAGCAGTTCCTCGGAATATTCTCTTTCCTCATGCCAGAAGGGATTTACATAGGCAAGGATCGTATCATACACCTTATCTTCAATTTCAAAGGTTGCCGGGATCTCAATATCAACGTTGTCGCCGGCTGCTAATCCGGTATAACCCTCCAGAATGACCGAGTTCGTCTCCTCAGCCAGTTCGTATGTCCAGTCCCCGAGGGTCGTGACATAGATAGGTTCTTCTTCTACCGGGTCCCCCTGGGGGGTAATGCTTTCTTCGAAAGACTCTCCCTCCCCGGCCTGCTCTGTTATGGTTTCCGTATCAACGGCCGCTGTCTGCGGGTCACTTTCCCAATCTGCCAAAGCAACCGTCGGAAACGCCAGTATCGTTGCCATCAGAAAAGCCGTCGTTCTTTTTATCATATTTCCCACTCTGCGATTTTGTCTGTTCATCATACCCTCCCGAATTCATCATTGGTTTTGGATACAGTAAGCCTATTCTAAGAAAAACTCTATCACCCGCCGGTTCTCTTTGTCAATCGAAAGGGACGGTGTTTTGCGCCCCTTTGTAAAATTGATCGATTCCATTGAAGATATGATGGAGAAATGCGATGAAACCCCTGTCTTGTCAGAGTGTACGAAATGTAGTAAAATAACAAATAGCTGTGGTCTTATAAAAAGCCGGATAACAGCAAATTATAATCATTGACTCTTGGGAGGACAATATGAAAAAACGACTGGTGACAAGAAGTGATTTTGACGGCCTTGTATGCGCGATGCTCCTTCGGGAACTGGATATCATTGATGACATCAAATTCGTGCATCCGAAAGACGTGCAGGATGGTAAGATCGAGATCACGGAAAATGATATCACGACAAACCTGCCTTTTGATGAAAGAGTCGGACTGGCCTTCGACCACCATGAGAGTGAATTAGTCCGCAACCAGCAGAAAAAAAATCTGGACAGATTCATCATTGACGGCGATGCCAAATCCGCTGCCAGAGTCGTTTATGATTATTACGGCGGGAAAGAGCGTTTCACCAGAGTTTCCGAAGAGATCATGACAGCAGTAGATATTGGAGATTCCGCAGGATTTACAAGAGAAGAGATCCTTGAGCCCAGCGGATGGGTGCTGATCAATTTCCTGATGGACCCCAGGACCGGTCTTGGAAGATTCCACAATTTCAGGATTTCCAATTATGACCTGATGATGGAACTGATCGACTACTGCGTAAACCATAACATCGACGAAGTAATGCAGCTACCCGATGTGAAAGAACGTGTAGACCTCTACTTTGAGCAGCAGGAACTGTTCAAACAGCAGTTAAAAGACATCGTCAAGATCCATGACAGAGTTGCCGTTATTGATCTTCGTGATCTGGAAACCATTTACGCCGGCAACCGTTTCATGGTATATGCGATGTGGCCCGAGGTTGAGATGTCCGTTCATGTGGCATGGGGCTTCAAAAAGCAGAATACCGCAGTTATGATCGGAAAATCTATCATTAATAAAGCATCACAGGTAAACATCGGAGATCTGTGCTTAGCCTATGGTGGCGGCGGACATGCCAATGCTGGTACCTGCCAGCTGGATAACGATAAGGTGGATGACGCACTGCCGCATATTATTGATGTGTTGAATGGGGTAGCGGAGATCTGATTGCATTATATTTACTATTCACTTAAACTCCAACTGCATCTCGCAATCCCGCGTGTGCTGAAGACATGTTGATGCATTACTATTCACAGAACTCCAACTGCA
>JAFZNL010000270.1 GCA_017550925.1 Lachnospiraceae bacterium
ATGGGGAAGATCCTGGGCATTTTGATCTCCTTCCTGGGCGTCGGCATGGTTGCCATCCCTACCGGTATCATTTCCGCCGGCTTCGTGGAGCAGTATACCAAGCTGAAACGCACCGGTGAAATGCTGCAAAATGAGGATATCAGTTTTGTCCGGATCGAGCTGCGGGGCAAGGACGCCTGGGTAGGAAAAAAGATCAGTCAGATGGGACTGCCGAAGGACCTGATGATCATCATGGTCATGCGGGAAGGACAGCATCTGATCCCACGGGGAAACCTGGTTTTGGAGGAAAGGGATGTTTTGGTCCTTGGCGCTGAATCAGCCCATAAGGCAGGACGCGCCCTGAATATGAAGGAAGTCGTGATCGGGAAGGACCATTCCTGGAACGGCGATTATATCAAAGATATCGATATTTCCCGCCAGACCTTCATAGTGATGGTCAAAAGGCGCGGGCGAACACTTTTGCCGAATGGAAACCTGATGCTGCTGGAGGGCGATAAAGTATTTTTGTATTCCAAAAAGCAGACGCAGATGACGGCGGATGATTACTCGTTCTGATAATCCGTCATCAAATTTGATTTAGAATAAGGGGAAAAAGTATGTTACTGGACGGAGCGACTTTAGAACTGGATACCGAAAAACTGAAGGATGTAGCCGAGAATGTGACTGAGGTTGCAAAGGAGGCAGCCAGTGATGCGGTAGGCGGTGATGTGGACAAGAAACTGAGCGTGTTTCAGCAGTTCATGAAGGATCTGCCCACAAAAGCGCTGTCACTGGGCATTCGCATCGGCCTGGCGCTGATCGCCCTGGCAGTGGGTATCTGGCTGATCAGGATCCTTCGTAAGATCGTTAAAAAATCCCTGCAAAAGGCCAAGGTAGACGAGGGTGTCATCCAGTTCCTGGACTCCCTGTTAAAAGTCCTGCTGACGGTACTGCTGGTGATGATGATTGCCGTGAACTTCGGCGTGGATGCTGCCAGCGTGGTGGCTATCCTTGGCTCCGTGGGCGTGGCCCTGTCCCTGGCGGTGCAGGGTTCTCTTTCCAACTTTGCCGGCGGCGTTTTGATCCTGCTGTTTAAGCCTTTTAAGATCGGTGATCTGATCAAGGAGGACGGCCACGGCAACATGGGCGTTGTGACTGAGATCACGTTATTTTATACCAAACTCCTGACCATGGAAAAGCATGTGATCATCCTGCCCAACGGCAATCTGGCCAACACCTCTTTGGTGAATTATACCACCACCCCTTACCGGCGCCTGGATCTGACGATCCCCATTTCCTATGAGGCGAATATCAAAAAGGCCAAAAAAGTGGCGGAGCGGGTGCTGCAGGAAGAGCCTCTTGTTGTGTTAGAAGAACCCATGTGGGTCTATGTGGGCAACATCGGGGATTCTGCTATCGATATTTCCATGTACTGCTTTGTCCAGAGCAAGGATTATTTCCTGGCGAAGGGGATTTTGCTGGAGAGCCTGAAACTGGCCTTTGATGAAAACAGGATAGAAATTCCCTATCCCCAACTGGACGTACACGTGCAGAGATAACGAAAGAGTTTTTTGAAAGGATTTTTACAGTCTTATGCTATATCAAGTTTTATCAAACACGATGAGTAACAATGCGATCATTGCTATCGGCACGGTATTCTGTCTGATCGCCACCTACCTGCTCCTTCGGTTTCCGCCAAAGTTCCTGCCCAGGGACCACGGACGGGCGTTTGCGGTGAATGGAGAACTGTCCAAAGGAAAGCTGCGGGGCGTGGGCCTGATCATCGTTGTCGTTTTTCTGGTGGCCATCGTTCTGTTTTTCCCCTTTTCCTTTGAATATTATATCTACGGTGCCATCATTTTTCTGATGATGCTTTCCGGCTATCTGGATGATGCGGCCAAGAATCCCTGGAGTGATTATAAAAAAGGCGCCATCGATCTGTTGCTTTCCATCATGATGGTGGTGACATTTTTGATGTACAATGCTTCCGGCATCGTCTTTCTGACCACCTGGGTGCCCATTCCCCGCGTACTATATGCGATCCTAGGCGTTGTCTTGATCTGGGTGTCGGTGAATGTGACCAACTGCTCTGACGGTGTGGACGGGCTTTGCGGCAGTGTATCCGTTGTGGCCTTTATCGCTTATTTCCTGATCTTTGGCGGGGCCAGCTTTTTCGAAGATAGAGCAGGATGTCTGTTTTTTGCAGCGGCGCTCCTTGCCTATCTGCGGTTTAACTGGCATCCTTCCACCATGCTCATGGGAGATGCGGGCTCCCGCGCCATCGGCATCTACCTGGCCCTGATCGCCATGAAGAGTCTGCATCCTTTTTCCTTTTTGCTCATCGGGCTGGTCTTCATATTGGACGGCGGCCTGGGCCTTGTGAAAGTCTTTATCATGCGGTTTTTGAAGATCCCGTTTTTGAAAAATATCCGCTGCCCCATCCATGACCACCTGCGGAAAAACAAGGGCTGGAAGGATGTGCCTGTGGTACTTTTCATGATCGGATCCCAGATCGTTATGTGCGTGATCATGGGTGTGATCATGTATGTAGCCAGGAAGAATATGTAGGAAAAATGAAAAATAATTCAGACAAAAAACGACTGATCGAAGAGACAGTCCGCACATATATACAGGATAACAATCTTTTGGCAGATGGTGAAAAATGCCTGCTCGCAGTATCGGGCGGCGCAGATTCCGTCTGCCTTTTGCATTTGCTCAAAGGCTATGCAAAAGACCGCAGGATCTTACTTTTGGTCTTTCATTACAACCACCACCTTCGGGGCGATGCGGCAGACAGGGACGAAGCGTTTGTCCGCAGCCTTTGCGAAAGCCATGACCTGCCCTTTTACGCAGCAGGCGGCGATGTAAAAGCATTTGCCCAAGAAAATGGGATGGGGATCGAAGAAGCGGCAAGGCATCTTCGCTATGAGGCGCTCTACCGGGTGGCGGATCAGGTGGGCGCTGATAAGATTGCCCTTGCCCATCATAAAAACGACCAGGCGGAGACGGTGCTGTTTCACCTTTGCAGGGGAACAGGCCTTGCGGGGCTGGCGGGTATGAAGGCCCAAAACGGCAGGCTGATCCGTCCGCTGCTGAGTCTTTCCCGGGAAGAGATCGAGGAATACCTGGGATTTCTCGGGCAGGATTATATGACCGATGAAACCAACGCGGATACAGACTATACCAGAAACCTGATCCGGGCAAAGGTGCTTCCCCTTTTGGAAGAACAGGTCAATGAAAAGGCTGCAGACCATATCTGCGAGGCGGCAAAGCGCTGCGAACAGGCGTATTCTTATATTGCCGGACAGACGAAGCTGGCGCTGGATGATTGTGTCATCACATCCGGGGATATGGAAAAAGACATGACAACGGAAGATGCCGCAGGCAGTTTGGCAAACAAAAAGATCAGTTCCATCAGTCTTAGCATCCCGGCCCTGCAGTCATATCCCGCCTTTCTGCAGCAGGAAGTGGTGCGCTGCGTCCTTTCGCAGGTTGCCGGCAGCAAGAAGGATATCAGCAGCGTTCATGTGCAGGATGTGTTATCCCTGTTGGAAAAACAGAGCGGACGGAAGGTTTCGCTTCCCTATGGCATGGAGGCTGTGCGGAGTTTCGATCAGCTTTTGATCGCGGAAAATACAGCAGAAAACACATCAGATCATGTGCCGGAAAATATTGCGTCCGGGAACACGGAAAAAGAACCCCGGATCCTACTGGAGACAGCGGATTTTATATTGACAGATGAGACCGCATCCCTGATCCCGAAAAAGGGCGGGGAGCGTTGGATCGATGCAGATCAGGCAGGGGACGATATCAAGGTCCGGACGCCGGAGAAGGAAGATTATTTTTATCTTGATGATAGTCACAAAAAATATATCCGGGATTATTTTTCTGACCAAAAGATCCCGGCCTGGGAGCGGGAGAAAAAGATGCTCGTTGCCTGCGGGCACCATGTTCTGTGCATTCCCGGGGACCGGATCAGTTATCCGGTCAGGATCACAGAAGATACCCGCAGGATTTTGAAGGTTATTATGGTTTGAGCAGCGCATAGCGCAGGTGGTCACGCCACTCTCCGCCGATGAAAACGCTGCTGAATTCTTTTCCCTCATAGACAAATCCCAGCCGCTCAAGCATCTTGATGGAACGCTCATTGTCTAAGGATACCCGGGCCTCGATCCGGTGCATGCCAAAATCATCAAAGATATCATTGTCCGTTGCGATGCAGCTTTCGGTGGCATAGCCGTATCCCCAGTGGGCATGATCAAAGTCATAGCCAAAGATGGTGGA
>JAFZNL010000271.1 GCA_017550925.1 Lachnospiraceae bacterium
CGGGATTCCTGCCTGGTTTCCGGAGTCTGGTACCCACATAAAAACCGCCCGAACTGAAATAAATCAGCCTGGCGGTTTTCCCTGTCATTTTATAATCTCATCAGAACAACTTCCTCTTCTACTCAGAATAACTTCCTGTTCTTCTCAGAACAATTTGAAGGTATCCTTTCCTTCTGCAAAAGGTCCGGGAATGGTATCAATACCGCGGTGGTCTCCGAAATAGTCCGCATCAAAGGTGATGGCGCTGCCGTCCGGATTTTCAAAGCGCTGTTCCGGCTCGAAAGCTTTACCAAGGATATCGCTGGTGATGATGCCGTCTTTGAAGTCACCCAGGAAATCATAGACGTTGGTCTTCAGCGTGCAAACGCCGTCCTGATCTGTGAATTCTACGGTAATCTGATCTGTGGTATTCTCCAGTTTCTTCGTTTCATGCTTGCAGACCGTGGCGCCGCCAAAGTAAGCATTGCCTTCCACCCAAACCGGGAGATGTCCGAAATGAGCCAGCCCCAGTTCGCGCATCTGCGGCTCTTTTTCAAAATTGAACTGCGCGATCCACTCATCATAGGTGGGGAAGATGTCAAAAGGCGCCGTTCCCACTACCTGATAATCATTATCCTGGGGCGTCTTTTCCGGATCGGTCACAGGATAATGCTGGATAAAGATGTTATTGTAGATCCTGTCATCGCCGTGGAGGATGGTCATAAAGCCTGCCACCTCTGTCCTGTGGCGGATATGGTAGGGCGTATAACGGGGCTCACGCTGTCCGTTCACCACGCTGTCCACGCCGGAGTTGATCAGGCCGAAGGAACCGAGTACCAGGTTGTGTACGCAGGCAATGCCCTGGCTGGGGATCACAATGCCTGTCCCGGAAAGCAGCACGTTGTTGTCGATCAGGGTCGGACCATGTCCTACTTCAATGAAGACATCGCCGGAGAACATAGCGCCTTCTGCCGGCTCACTATACGAAGGACGCATATTATCATGCATCAGATTCTGGGAAATCCTTGCGCCCTGTGCTTCCCAGTCAAGCCATACGCCAAGGATACTGTGATGGATATGGTTACGGCGGATGGTCACGTCAATGGCTGCATGGAGCTTAATGCCGGCTGTCTCAGCACCGCCCAACTGCTGGGAATCACAGCAATGATGGATATGACAGTCCTCGATGGTGGAAAATACGCCGCCCATGCGGCCTACAATACCGGTCTGCTGACAATGATGCACATGGCAGCGACGGATGATATGGCTGCCTACCCGCTCCTTCAGCCAGCCGTGGTACTGACCGCGGCATACCGCATCGCGCTCCATCTGGGTCGGGCTTTTCACATGCTTATGATAGAAATACATATCGTTTTCCGGATCCCGGTATTTACCGAGGGATATACCGCAGCATTTGCTGTTGCTGATCTCGCAGTCTTCGATGATCCAGCCTTTGGACCAGTGGGGTCCGATCATGCCGTCCTGATAGGATGCCGGCGGCGCCCAGGTGGTGGCTGCCTTTGTGATCAAAAATCCGCTGACGGTGATATAGCCTACGCCGATCCTGGACGGCATAAAGCAGTTCCGACGGACGCTGATCTGCACATCCTCCTCATTGGGATTCTTGCCCTGGAAGTTTGCATACAGGACTGTCTTGTGCCCGTCCTGCTTCGTAAACCATTTATATTTGGAATCTTCCGGTACCCAGGAATGGGGCTCTACTGCGCCCTCGATGCATTCCTCCAGGGTAACGGTCTCATACATCATCAGGTCACCCAGGAAAACGGCACCTGTATGGCGCACTGTGGGTGCAAAATACCAGTCGCCGCAGACATAAGTGGTGTAGGGATTGTAATCGCCGAAAATGCCGTTATCCACGGTCACTGTCCAGACATTCCCCTCATACTGTGTCCAGCCGGATACTTTCTCCGC
>JAFZNL010000272.1 GCA_017550925.1 Lachnospiraceae bacterium
GGCAGAACCACCAAATTCTTCTTTCCCTTGCCGAAGGAAACGTAATACATTTCCGTATTACCGATCTTTACTGCCCCTTCTTTTCTGCTTTTATCCATTTGTCTATCTCCTCCACCCATTTTTCCGGCTCAAAACATGCCAGCTGCGCGTGGGCATATCCCTGATAACAATTGATCTTCGTCTGTGGGTTGATCTTCTTTAATTTCAGCGCCGCCTTTTTCGCTACCGCCTCATTACCCTTTGTACCATGCATAAAAAGGATCTTTGTACGATCACTGTATTTCCTGAATGTGTAAGGGGCAAAAACGCTGTCGATCATGTTATCGATGGATGTCTCCTCCATATGATCAGCAACCTTCAGATAATCAGGAATGAACCTTTCCGGCAGGAATTCCTTTTTCGCGCTTGCCAGTACCTTAGGATCCCGCTTTTTTGAACTGCGGATGATGCTCTTGTAATTGGCTTTCATAATGCCCTTCAAAAGTCCGGACATGGATGAAAGCGGCGCGCCGTCCAGGATCAGGTAGCTTGTCTCTATCCCCGGCATGGCCGCAAGTTCTGCCGCGATGCGCCCGCCCATGGAAAGTCCCGCTAATAAAAACAGCTTGCCACCTGTAGTCTCCATCAGATACTGTCTGATCTTTTCCGCCTCATTCTCCACTGATGTAAACGTACTCGGCTCATCCAAGGTATGTGCATCCAGCTCCGGCACGATCACATAATGTTCTTTGGAAAAATGTTCTGCTGCCGTATCCCAGATCTGCCTTGGTGTCAGCATCCCGTGGATCAGAAGAACTGCTGATTTTGATTTTTCTCCGATAGTATGAAATATCATATGCTCACACTCCCAATCATTCAAAAGTCTTTCGGCTCCGCATTTTTCCCTTACTTCACACCCTTCAGCATCGCGATCACGGAATCTGCCAGACAGGAAAACATGAGTTCCGGCTTGTATTTTCCGCTGACCTGCTCAGCCTTGAAGCACTCCGACAACACATATCCATTGGAAATTCCATGGTAGCCTACGATAATGAACTGAATGATCTCATCAATGGAATGTGACGGTTTTAAGGCATTTTCCTTTATCACTCTTTCCAGAAAATCACTCATGAAAACAACCAGATAGATCAGTGGGCTCTGCTCCTCTTTCCCCAGCTTTTCCGCAATATGTGCTGCCCTTTCCGGATCGCTCATGGCCAGCATATCGCTGTAGATGGAAAGTTTTAGAAGGTCGATACCCACATCTTTCATTTGTCCTGCAAGCATATCGCAAATCTGATATATCGTTTTTTTCCAATGCTTCATATCCGCTTTTTTCAGGATCTTGTTTAATTTCTCATCGATCCTGTTTTCGGAATTGACTGTGACCACCAGGTCATGCAGGATCTCATCCACGTTTTTGTAATAACGGTAGATGGCACCATGGGAATAGCCCGCCTCTGCGATGATGTCCTTCATTTCCACGGAAGATACCGGCTTTCTCGTACAGACGCGAAAGGCTGCATCGATGATCTCCCTGCGCTTTTTTTCATAATACTCTTCACTGACTCTTGGCATGTATTTTTCTCCATTTAAAAAATGACACCGCGTCATTAAGTGACTTGGTGTCATTTTAGCATCGCTTGGTTTTTTTGTCAACTATCGTTTAGCTAACTACCGTATTTTTCATTGCAAATGGTTTTTCTTATAAAACAACTCAATCATTACCAATCTTTTTCTGAGCAAGGGCAAGTTGCCGCTCGAGTTCTGCAATGCGGCTATCCTTTTCAGCGATCTGGTTTTCCTTTTCGGCAATCTGGTTATCCTTTTCGGCAATGATCTTTTTATCTTCTTCTTTCTGTTCTTCTTTTGCCTCTTCACGGATCAACTGCTCATATTCTTTCTGGTCAAATTCAAAGATGCTCATTTTTTCCACCTCCGCCTTGTTTCTTCTGAAGAACTCAGATAGTATCCCTTCCTCAATGCATTCATCAACTGCACTTTTGATTGCCTTTTCAAATGGCATGCCGGATTCTTTGTTCCTTCGGATTTTCTCCCAATATGCTACATACCCCATAAGCGCCGGACAGTCTTTCTTAAGCTTTTCATTATATCCGGGATTGATGTTCAGTTGGATTGCCACCAGTTCAAGATTGATCGGTTTCTCTGATTTATACTGTCCTCTTTTATCATCATTTGACTCGATTCCCTCATAGGAATCAGATAACCTGAATTCCCGCCTTTCCGGCTGTTCCTCTTGCCCGTTATAAAAGACAACAAATGTAGGGGAAGGTAACATGATTCTGGTTCGTGTATAAATCTTTGTATTGATATAGTCTTTTTCCAAAACTTCCGAAAAGTATTGCAGAAAGCGAAGCGGCATATTCGGATTAACTGTGGATTGGTGTTCATACAGATGTATATCCGTTCTGATCAAAAATGCCAGATCATTTTTATATGTCATAAAAATTGCATTCTCCAGCGTTTTGATCTCCAATTCGCTCTCTTGCGAATACCGTGTCTCAGCGATGGCGTTATACAGGCTTAGAAGCTGTTTTTTCTCTTTAAACAGCATACGAAACACAGTATCCCTCTGGTTATTGATCACACTTACTTCATTCATTTTCCTACCTCCTTGATCATCATTTTCAGGAGGTACTTTCATTCCCTCCCGCTTAAAAAATTGTTTGGAATAAAAGCACGGGGAATGTAGTTTTAGAAAATAAAGTAATGATTAGGTCGCCAAAAGTCGGGTTTTAATCCTCCGGCTGATTGCTAAATATTTGTTCCTTGACAATTGAATACAGTTCTTAGATGTATCTGATGGGATTTAGATGTTTTGGGTATATATA
>JAFZNL010000273.1 GCA_017550925.1 Lachnospiraceae bacterium
ATATCTGCCGAGACAGATGAGGATCACATGCATCTGCTTGTATCGATGCCGCCGGACATCGCTCCGGTAAAGCTCATCAACATGGTAAAGACACAACTTTCCAAAGAAGTGCGCGCCAATTATACCGAGCATGTGAAAAAATATCTGTGGAAGGATTCCTTTTGGAGCGCAAGTTATTTTTGTGCCACTACAGGATCTGTTTCCATGGATACCGTGAAGTCATATATTGAAGGACAGCGTACTGAAGAGCACAAGCGAAAATATGTCAAATCAGGAAAGTACAAAAAAGCGATTCATCCCACAACCGACATGCGTCGATAGGGGTTTTCTCGCTGAGTTATTATAATAAACATTATAATCACCTGCTTAACAAATCGACTTGTCGGGTTTATTATACTACACTTTTTTTGATCTGTCTGTACACTAATCGAGCATCATTATACGTGGGTTTTCCTCATTGCGCGCTTTAGTAATCCTCCAGAAAATGATGCCGCACGCCGTTCTTCTTATATTCAATGACAGTGTCCAGATTCACATTTTCCACGCTCCTGAATATGTTCGACTCCACATAGGGATTAATCTTTTTCAGTTCTGCGATCAGTTTCTTCGTTTCGAGTCTCATGCTCGACGTAGTTCCGTCCTCATGACAGGTTGTGCAGGTATCCGTGAAATGGCAGGCGCACTGCAAAAAATGCAACTCATTATAATCCCGCCACGCACAGATGTCCGCCTCACGGATCAGGTACATTGGCCGGATCAGCTCCATTCCTTCAAAATGAATGCTGTGAAGTTTCGGCATCATTGTCTGGATCTGCGCCCCATGGATCATCCCCATCAAAATCGTCTCGATCACATCATCATAATGATGCCCCAGCGCAATCTTATTACAGCCCAGTTCTTTCGCCTTGTTATACAGATATCCACGCCTCATCCGTGCGCACAGATAGCAGGGACTTTTTTCTATCGTATCCACTGCATCAAAGATCGTACTTTCAAAAATTGTCACCGGAATTCCCAACGCCCGGGCGTTACTCTCGATCAACGCCCGGTTTTCCTTGTTGTAACCCGGATCCATTACCAGAAACGTCAGTTGAAACTCCATCTGCCGATGCCGCTGGATCTCCTGAAACAACTTTGCCATCAGCATGGAATCCTTACCGCCGGAGATGCACACGGCGATATGATCCCCATCCTCGATCAGCCGGTATGTCTTGCAAGCCCGGGCGAAAGGTGAAAAAAGCTGCTTATGAAACTTCTTCTGAATGCTATTTTCCGCCCGCTTTTTTCTCTCTTCCCTGTCCTCTTTACTTTTTATCCCGGCCCTTACATAGCCGACATATCCCTCCGAAAGACTGTAACACTCCCGGCCGCCAAAGCACTCGAGGGACTCGTCCAACTCCCGCGTCCTGCGTCCTATCTCACAATAAAAAATCAACTTCTTATCTTTCGGGATATCAGCAAGTTCCCGGTTGGTTCCCAGATCATCGACAAAAATGGAAACCGCCCCGGGTATCATGCCGTAAGCCGTCAGCCCCTCATCCCTGATATCGATCAGCACATAAGAGCCTTCCGGCAATCCTCTTAACTCATCATACGTCATTTCTCTCATGCGATCACACTAAACTTTCTATACTGATTTCAAAATCCAACTTCTGTATTATAACACCCACCAAGCGGCTTCACAAACGACTTTAAAAAAATTTTCAAAAATGGTATTGACAAGTTTTCTTGTCAGTGATAACATAGGCATCACAAAGAGATGACAACAATCCTTGTCAAAATGAAACGGAAGGTTGCCAGAATGATATGAAACCTTGTCAGACTAAATAAAAACAAAAAAGCTCACTTAGGAGGAAAAAACAATGGCAGATAACAAAGGAAAAGGTTGCTCTTTTACACAGATCACAAAGTACGTGCTGAAACGCGAGAACTTCGATGCTTTTGAGGCGCTTTTGCCGAAGGACGAGCTGATCGCCAAGATGAGCGAAGTGCTCACACCTTTCATCGACTACAACGGCAAAAAGTCCTACCACGATGCAGGCATTGTATATGCGATGTACAAGAAGGTGGCAAAGCAAAAACATCTGATCGCCATCGCCATCATCAAGAGAGTGGCAGGCGAGCCGGAAAAGAAAAAAGGCCTTGAGGCGCTCTTCGCTAACAGCACGGACACCTACGAACTGACAGAGAAGTTCATCCTTCCCGATTTTACGGAAGATGAAGAATTCTTCGATGAGATGGTCCTCTCCCACTTAGAAGATATTGTCGGCTCCGGTCAGGCAAAAGAAGCCTATTTTGAAGATACCAGGATCTATGTCAAAGAAGGTGTTAAGGGCATCAGCCAGACGCTTTATAACATCATCATCTTCATCGGAATGGCCTGCCTGTGGGGCACCGTCTTCGACAGCATTGGGCTCGGCATGTGCTTCGGTCTTTGCTTTTCCACCTGCTTTAACCTGACCACAGCCCGCGCCAAGACCGGCAAGGATCAGATCAGCCAGGACGCTGCAGCCGCAGAGCAGACCGGTGAAGAAGCATAAAAAAGGAGGTGCACCATGCCGCTGACCAATCGTTTGAAAGAAATGCGTGCACGCCTCGGGGTCAATCAGCAGGAAATGGGCGCCCTGGTGGGGACCAGCCGCCAGACCATCAGTCAGATCGAGCGCGGGGACTATTCCCCCTCTGTGACACTCGCCCTGAAGATCGCCAAAACCTGCGGCGTCACTGTGGAAGAAGTCTTTGATTATACGGATGATGACGCTTAAGACAGCGAAGCGTTCGAAACATAAATTCGAAGCCAAGATACTTTTTTGATAAATTCAAGGAGAATACCATGCGTAAGAAAAACGATAAAACAATAGTGATTACTTTTATTTGTCTCATCATGATCAGTCTGATCATCGGCTTTTTCATAGGCGGGCTTTCAAATCGGCTGTCTTCATCACAGACTGTGGCGCAGTTGTTTACGACGCTGACCACTAACGTGATCCGGATCATGCCCTATGCCGCACTTTTGCTGAACATCCTCCTGTGCATCATCGCATTTTGCATCTATGGAAAATGCAACAAGATGTCCGAAACCTGGGATGGCGAGAACGAAGACGTCATCGACAAGATCGAAGGAATGCTGAATATTGCCATGATCATCCCCTCCATCATGATGATCCTGAACTTTCTCTTTTTCGGCATCGGCTTTGCAGTGGATACCAGTTTCAAAAAAGGATTCACCCTCGAAAACATCGGCCTTGGCATTGCCTTTGCCACCTTTATCCTCAGTTTTGTCTGGGAAACCATCCTGCAGGGAAAGGTCGTCGGTCTTGAGAAGAAACTCAATCCCGAAAAGAGGGGCAATATCCTGGATCTGAAATTCCGCAGTGAGTGGATTGAAAGCTGCGACGAGGCAGAGCGGATGACGCTCTACCGGGCAGGCTATGATGTGTATAAACTGATGGCGAATATGTATATCTATGCGTGGCTTTTGACCTTTATCATCTCCGCTGCCACAGGCACCGGGCTGTTTGCCATGGTTGTGGTTACCATCCTCTGGCTGGTCCAGACCGTCACCTATTTCAGTGCTGCGGCCAAACACCAGTAAATGCTATCTGGCATCTAAATACCGCACCTGATCTTCCATACGAAGTACCCGGTCTGCCCCGGCTGTGATCCTTCCGATCACCGCTGCGGGCAGATCTTTTTTTGCAAAAAACTCTTCCATCCGGCGGCCGCTCCCGGTCACAAAAAGTCCGCTGCCGCCTGAGGGGATCTCATAAGGACTCAGCCGCTCGGCGTTACAGATCTCGATCACGGACTGCTTCATTGGGATCTCCAGGAGCTGTCCGTCGATGCCGCAGCAAAGCGCCTCTCCTAATTCCCAGAGAGCCGCGAAGATGCCTTTGTCTGTGATGGGGAAGAGGATGCCGAGGAGTTTTTCTTTATCTGTTCTCTGTGCGTTACTCTCATCCCCCACCAATTCAGCAAAGCATTCCCGCAACTTCTCATCCGTCCGGATCACTTCATCCAGCATCCAGCCCGGTATGGTCTTTCTCAGGGTCTCCCTGCTTTCTGCTGCCAGTTTTGCCGCCTCCTGCATTCCGGGATAACCGATAACGATCAGTTCCATCTCCCCGGTCCGCAGTTCCTCTTTCACGCTTTTCCGGTCCCGGGTGCCGATCTCTTTTTTCCGGCAAAAGACCTGCCCGCTCTTTTCATTTTCCCATAAAAAGAGGGCGCAAAAAGTCTTCCTTTCTGCGCCCTTTCCCATTTGTCTGTTCTGCATTAAGGTGTTACCTCTACAGTGACCGCTGCCGCCGCTGCTGCCTCTGCGGCTGCCTGTTGCTGCGCCTGCTGCTGGGCGATGGCCTCCTGCTGCTGGGCAATGGCGGCTGCCTGCGC
>JAFZNL010000274.1 GCA_017550925.1 Lachnospiraceae bacterium
AAGCAGGAAACCATCGCAAGCGCAAAAGAGTCCGAGAGAGGTATCGTGGATATCGAAACCCTCAAGCATACAAACGAGCTGCTTATCTCTACCATGGATGAAGTGGTTGCGATCCAGAAGGAAGGCAAAGAGAAGAGACGTGCCGCAGAGGTTGAGCTGCAGCAGATTGAAGGCCAGCTGAAGGAAAAACTGCTGGCAGCAGCAAAGCAATAATGAATATAAAGTGAAGGAAGTGTTGTAAATGGCAGATAAAGGAAAGTATTATATCACAACGGCGATTGCCTATACATCAGGCAAGCCGCACATCGGCAACTGCTATGAGATCATTTTGGCAGATGCCATTGCCCGGTATAAGAAGGCGGACGGTTTTGATGTGCATTTTCAGACCGGAAGCGACGAGCATGGACAGAAGATCGAAACCAGGGCCATCGAAGAAGGAATGAGCCCGAAGGAATTCGTGGATATGACTGCAGGCGAGATCAAGCGCCTGTGGGATCTGATGGGAACGGATTATGACCGTTTCATCCGTACCACGGATGCGGATCATGAAAAACAGATCCAGAAGATGTTCAAAAAATTCTATGACCAGGGCGATATCTACAAAGGCGCATACGAAGGGCAGTACTGTACAGAGTGCGAGGCATTCTATACAGAGGCGCAGCTGGCAGATGGCAAATGTCCGGTCTGCGGCGGAGCTGTGCATGAGGAAAAAGAGGAAGCATACTTTTTCAAAATGAGCAAATATGCCGACAGACTGATCGAGCATATCAATACCCATCCTGAGTTCATTCAGCCTGTATCGCGCAAGAATGAGATGATGAATAATTTCCTGCTGCCGGGACTGCAGGATTTGTGCGTTTCCCGTACTTCCTTTAAGTGGGGAATTCCCGTTGATTTTGATGAAAACCATGTTGTTTATGTATGGCTGGATGCACTTTCCAACTATATCACCGGTATCGGCTATGATGCAGACGGAAACAGCACGGATCAGTACAAAAAATATTGGCCGGCAGATTTGCATCTGATCGGAAAGGACATCATTCGTTTCCATACGATTTACTGGCCCATCTTTTTGATGGCACTGGGTGAGCCGCTGCCAAAGCAGGTATTCGGTCATCCCTGGCTGCTGCAGGGCGGTGAGAAGATGAGTAAGTCCAAGGGCAATGTGCTGTATGTGGACGACCTGATCGATATCTTCGGCCTGGATGCGGTGCGTTATTTCGTGCTGCATGAGATGCCTTATGATAATGACGGCACCATTACCTGGGAGCTGATGACAGAGCGCGTGAACTCTGACCTGGCTAATACCCTGGGCAATCTAGTAAACCGTACCGTTGCCATGAGCAATAAGTACTTCGGCGGCGTGGTAGAGAACAAGAACACCGCTTCCGATGAAGTAAAGGAAGCCGGCAAGACCGGACAGATGCTCTCCGAGCAGCAGATCGATGAGGATCTTCGCAAGGTTGCCACTGCCACTTACGAAGCAGTGGAAAAGAAGATGGACGACCTGCGTGTGGCAGATGCCCTGACGGAGATTTTTGCCCTGTTCAAACGCTGCAACAAATATATCGATGAGACAGAGCCCTGGGTTCTGGCAAAGGACGAGAGCAAGAAGGACCGTCTGGCTACCGTGCTTTACAACCTGTGCGAAGGCATTATGATCGGTGCTTCCCTGGTATATCCGTTTATGCCGGATACCGCGAAAAAGATCGCAGCGCAGCTGAACGCTTCCTTATATGAGTTTGATTCCCTGGGAAGTTTCGGTCAGTATGCAAGCGGCAACAAAGTAACGGATGCGCCGGAGATCCTGTTCGCAAGACTGGATAAGGATGCGATCCTTGCAAAAGCTGCTGAGGTGGAAGCTGCTCAGAGAGCTGAATTTATCGAGCATCAGACAAAAGCGTTTGCAAATCTGGTGGCTGCAGGCCGTATGACGAAAGAAGAAGCGGATGCCAAGATGGCTGAGCTGACCGGCGGCGCAGCTGGTCAGGGTGCTGACGGCGGCGCAGCGATCCACGTGGAAAATAAAGAAGAGATCACCTATGATGATTTTGCAAAGCTGCAGTTTGCAGTGGGTGAGATCATTGCCTGTGAGGAAGTCAAAAAGAGTAAGAAACTCCTCTGTTCCCAGGTGAAGATCGGTGATCAGACCAGACAGATCCTGTCCGGTATTCGTCCCCACTATACGGCGGAGCAGATGGTGGGTAAGAAGGTGATGGTTCTTTTGAACCTGGCACCCCGCACCATGGCAGGACTGGAGAGCCAGGGTATGCTGCTTTGCGCAGAAGGTCCCGATGGTGAACTGGCGCTGATGAGCCCGGAGAAGGGACTGCCGTCAGGTAGTGAGATCGGGTGATCAGAAATAGGAAAAACATATGAACATAACCAAAGAAGAATTCCGTTTCGACTCGCGGGACGGTGAAACACAGTTATATGCGACAAGCTGGGCTCCGGATACGGAGCCCCTTGCCGTCGTACAGATCATTCACGGAATGAATGAGTATATCGACCGGTATGACAGATTTGCCCGTTTTCTGGCGGAGCAGGGCTTTTATGTGACCGGCGAGGACCATCTCGGACATGGCAAAAGCGTACCCGAAGGCGGCACCTTCGGGTATTTCTGCGAACATGATGCAGCAACAGTGGTGGTTCGGGATGTCCACAGGCTGAAGAAAATGACACAGGAAAAACTGGGCGAAGAGATCCCTTATTTCATTTTGGGCCACAGCATGGGTTCCATCATGCTGCGAAACTATCTGCTGCGTTATGGCAAGGGGATCGACGGTGCCATCATCATGGGAACGGGCACAGTACCCATGCCGCTATTGGCGGCTTCCCAACTGATCACTAAAAGCCTGATCGCCGTGAAAGGGCCAAAGCATATCAGCAAAAAAGTGGTTTCCCTTTGTTTCGGAAAATATTTAGACCATATCGAGCAGCCTGTCACCTTATACGACTGGGTCAATTCCAATCAGGAGGAGTTGGATAAATATGTGAAAGATCCGCTTTGCACGGGCTACACTTTTACAGTAGAAGGATTTGATACTCTGGTGGAAATGAGCCGCAGGATGCAGCTGAAAAACCTGATGGGAAGGATCCCGAAAAAACTCCCGATCCTGATCGCTTCGGGAACGGAGGATCCGGTTGGGGCCTGGGGAAAAGATCCGCAGGAGCTGTATGATACCTATTTGAATCTGGGCTTAAGCCGTGTATCCATCAAGATGTATCCGGGGATGCGTCATGAGATCTTAAATGAAACAAGAAGAGACCAGGTATTTGAGGATATTCACAACTGGCTCAGGCAGCAGCTTGCGGTGAGCAGATCGTAATATGCGTTGAAGCCACAGGTTGCGTGAGAATTTACTGCAGGAAAAAATATAAAGGAGAACGCAGTTGACTTACGAAGAACGCCAACTACATAACAGAATAGTCTGGGGCGGGTTGTTGATCATCATTATCGTTGTCTGCGTTGTCTGGAATCGGATGCATACCGGCAAGAGACGGGCCATCGCCGGGATCGGCGCGCCCATTCAAAAAGAGGCCGAAGGTTCGATCAAGCCGGATATAGAAGGCTATGATACTACGATCACCTTTCTCTATTCTTATGAGATTGAGGCTCTGGTACTGAGCTCAAAAGAATATACGGATTTTAATTTTGGCGGAAAACTATCCTCAAGGGATCTGGGACTTGCGTGGGGGAAGGTGGCAGAGTATAATACAAAGGTTGACTTTCACTGGAAGCAGGCAAACCGGTGGCTTGAATATCGCCTGGATTCTTATGAGGATCTTGCATTGTTCGGCGGTTTTAGCGGGATCACGCAAAATGTCAGCAACAATCATGCCATCGCACTGGATCCTGAGATCAGGAAGCAGATTAACCGGATTAAAAAAGGAGATCATATCCGCCTGAAAGGGTATCTTGTCAATGTAGATACAGTCAGGGCGGACGGCGCGACTATTGCCTGGCATTCATCGGTCACCAGAGATGATGAGGGAGACGGCGCCTGCGAAGTGATGTATGTAACAAGCGTTGAAATGCTACCTTAATGGAAGTCATGAGAAGGATATAAGCTGCTGGATCAGAAACAGGGATGAATGAAAAGAGAAAAAGGGGAGATGAACAAAAACCGGTAAGGTAGGCAGGGGAGAGGAGAATCTGAATATATTCAGAAAGGATGAGAAAAATGAGTAAGGAAATGAAAGTAGAAAGTAATCTTGTAAAAAAGATCGTGGTTTTCGGCATTGTGCTGTTTACCTGCCTGATCTGTTTCGGCATCAAAGCACGTGCTACCGGGGTGGATATGAATGCGATCCTCGGTAATACCCAGGAACACAATGAAACGCTGGCAAAGGATGCTCCCATTATTGCATTTGGCGCAGATCTTTCCGCGGACCAGAGAGCTTCTGTTTTAACCCAGATGGGCCTGACGGAGGGCGACCTGGCAAACTACAAGGTGCTTACCATTACCAATGCACAGGAGCATCAGTACCTGGATGCTTATCTGGACAGCTCCGTGATTGGAACAAAGGCTCTTTCCTGTGTCAAGATCGTACCGGCCGAGGCAGGACATGGTGTGATGGTAACTACCAAAAACATCACATACTGCACCACGGGTATGTATCGCAATGCACTTTTGACAGCCGGCGTACAGGATGCGGATATTCTGGTAGTCGGTCCTTCCCCCATTTCAGGAACGGCAGGACTGATCGGCGCCATCAAAGCTTATGAGACCATGAGCGGTGAGGCAGTTTCCGAGCAGACTCTCGATACGGCCATGAACGAGTTGATCACCACAGGTGAGATCGCTGAAGAGATCGCAGAGATCGATGCATCCGGCGCGCTTAGTCCTGAGGATGCGGAAAAGGTTGAGCAGTTGATCGCCTATGTGAAGGCAAAAGTGGCTGCCGGCGACCTCGATACGGAAGAGGATATGAAGAAAGCCATCGCTGAGGGTGAAGAAAAATTCGGCGTGAAATTGTCGGATGACGAAGTTGCAAAGATCATCAGTGTCATGAATAAGATCAAAGAACTTGGGATCGATCCGAATTTCCTGGTGGCGCAGGCAGAAGATATGTATAAAGAATTCGGACCGGATTTTGTAAATCACTTAACGGCTGAGGAAGTGGGAAAGAGAGTTGCCGGAAGCGCAGTAAAGAATTTCTTTTCCAACATCGGATCTTCCATTAAGAACTTTTTCTCAAGTTTATTTGGTTGATGTATTCCGGGAATGTTTAAAGACCGATCCGGGATATGAAATGGAAAGATATTCATTGATTTGCCGAATACCAGATATCAGAAAAATACAGATTCTATCCGATTCCGTTTTGCGGATCCGAAGAATCAGAATAGGGATAAAAGAACATGATCTATAACAATATTCTCGAAGCGGTGGGCCATACACCGGTCATCCGCTTAAATAAAATGCCGAAGAAAGGCAGCGCACAGGTGTTGGTCAAAATGGAAGGCCTGAACGTAGGCGGCTCCATCAAAACAAGGACAGCCCTGAATATGATCGACCAGGCGGAAAAAGCCGGCCTGATCGACAAAGACAGCGTGATCGTGGAGCCTACCAGCGGAAATCAGGGTATCGGACTTGCCCTGGTAGGAGCGGTGAGAGGCTATAAGACCATCATCATCATGCCGGATTCCGTATCCGAGGAAAGGCGCAAGCTGGTAGAGCATTACGGCGCCGATGTGATACTGATCCATGATGCGGGAGATATCGGAGAATGCATTGATGAGTGCTTAAAAACCGCACTTAGGATGCAAAAGAAAAATCCCAAGGTATTTGTACCCCAGCAGTTTATCAATCCGGACAATACCATGGCCCATAAAAAACATACGGCCTTGGAGCTGATGGAGCAGGTAGCAGGACCCATCCACGGTTTTTGCTCCGGCATCGGAACCGGCGGCACCATCACCGGTATCGGTGAGGTACTCCGTGCACAGTATCCGGATATTGAGATCTGGGCTGTAGAGCCGGAAAATGCAGCCATCCTGGCCGGAGGAAGTATCGGGACCCATATGCAGATGGGCATCGGCGACGGGATCATCCCGGATATCTTGAATCAGGAAATCTATGATGATATTTATGTGGTGACGGATGAACAGGCCATTGAGACCGCCAAACGGCTGGCAAGGGAAGAAGGCCTGATGGTGGGGATCTCCAGCGGCACCAATGTGGCAGCGGCACTTGCCCTTGCTGAAAAGTTAGGCGAAGGAAAGACGGTAGTGACCGTGCTTCCTGATACCGCAGAGCGGTATTTTTCCACGCCGCTCTTCGAGGACTAAGGTAACGGTTCACAGTAGAGGTAATTATTTACAGTAGAAAAAAAACGGTCGAGACATGAGTTTGCTCAGTGGTCTCGACCGTTTTCATATTTTCGTGATCTGATCATGGAGCAGAGGTTAAATGGCACTATGCCTGCTTCGCCAGTTGATCGGATTTATGAAACAGAAGTTTCAAAATGATGGGCGTTGCCACGGAGGAAACGATGATCAGCAGGATCACGGAAGTGAAGTAGATGGGCTCGATGAGACCGGCCGATAATCCTTTCTGGGAAACGATCAGGGCAACCTCGCCTCTTGTCATCATGCCGACGCCGACTTTCAGGCTGTCCCAAAAATCGAATTTGCAGACCTTTGCAGCCAGTCCGCAGCCGATGATCTTGGATAACAGTGCCACCAGCACAAAGCCGATGGAAAAACCAAGGAGCGGCAGTGTCATATCGCCCAGGTCCGTTTTCAATCCGATGGAGGCAAAGAAAATCGGTCCGAAGAGCATGTAGGAATTAATGTCCATCTTTTCTGCGATATAGTCCGAATCCTTGATGCTGCACAGGATGATGCCGGCAAAATACGCACCGGTGATATCTGCAATGCCAAAATACTTTTCTGCGATATAAGACAGGGCAAAGCAATAGGCCAAGCCTGCGATGGGAATACGTTGGGTGTGTGGATAGCGCTTGTCCACTTTCTTAAAGATCTTGTAGCTGATAAAGCCGAAGACCAGGGAAAAGACAAAGAACAGGAAAGTCTGTACCACAACGATCAGCGGTTTCATAGCAGGGTCTTTCAGACCAATGACAAAGGTCAGGACCATAATGCCGATGATGTCATCGATGATGGCCGCAGACAAAATGGTCTGTCCCACGTGGGTCTGGAGTTTTCCCATTTCCTTCAGAGCGGAAACGGTGATGCTGACGGAGGTTGCGGTCATAATGGTGCCGATGAAAACGCCCTTGTAAAACTCCATGGAGCCAAAGGGTGAAAAGCCATAGTAGCAGCCATAAAAGATCGCACCCAGTACCAGGGGAACGAAGACGCCGCAGCAGGCAATGAGCAGCGCTGCGGGACCTGTTTTTTTCAGATCTTTTAAGTTTGTTCCGAGGCCTGCGCTAAACATCAGAAGCACAACGCCGATCTCCGCCATTTGGGAGATGAACTGGGACTGGTTGACAAGACCGAGAACGCCGGGGCCGATGAGGAGTCCGGCGACGATCTCGCCCACCACCTGGGGCGCTTTGCATTTCCTGGCAACGAGGCCGAAGAATTTTGCAGCGATCACGAGGATCGCTAAGTCACGAAATACAGCATAAGCTTCCATTTTTATTCACACTTTCTATAAAGTAAAATAAATAAACGTTTGTCAGCTGCCTTCACGCATATCTTCATGAAGGCGCAAAGCATATTGTAGTACAGTTATCCTTTTTTTTCAACAGGAAGAAACATATTATGGAAAAAACATATTATGGAAAAAAGAGCGGTTATGTCCTATAATGTAAATAATGGGCATAATATGCGGAGGGAATGAGAATACATGACTGATAATCTGTTTTGGATCCATAGAGATCAGATCTATGCAAACGGACTGGATCTAGGATTTTCCGTTTTTTCACCGGGACACATCGTATGGCTTCTTGCGATTGCGGTGATGTCCGTAATCGTCGGCAGCATCTACGTAAAAGCAGGCGAAAGCGGCAGATCGAATATTCGGAAGGGCATAGGCCTTTCCATGATTTTGCTGGATGCCTTAAAGATTACGGTGATGGGGCTTTTCGAAGTCAGGAATATTGAGTTTCTTCCCCTGCATCTGTGCAGTGTGGGGGGACTTGCCACGCTGGTATATGCTATGTGGCCGGGGAAGCTGAAGCTGGATCAGTTATTCGGTTATGCTTTCTTTCCGGCGGCTTTACTTGCGATCTTTTTTCCGAGCGCCAATATGTATCCCTGGTGGAATTTTTATTGCATTCACATTTTTTTGTATCACGCGTTGATCATCTTTTATTTTGTAATGCTATTTATGTCGGGAGAGTTTCGCCCAACCTACAGCGGCCTCTTGATCAGTTTCGCATTTATGGCCGTATTCGCCGTACCGATCTATATGATCAATGTTCGTTTCGGTGTTAATTATATGTTCATCGGCATGCGTTCCGATGTGGGTGTGCTCGCGTATCTTTGGGACAATGTGGCTATGGTACACGGGAGACTTGCCTTTACACTTTTACTGGGAGTTATGTTTTTCGGAGTGCTGCAGGTACTCCATGTGATCTATCTTTTGATTGATAAAATGAGTAAAACACGAAGGGGAGAGCCTATAAAAATGAAGGAGGGAGAAACATGAGTGAAGAGAAAAACGGAGCAAAAAAGCCGCAGACAGCTGTATCGGATTATATCTTAAGAGATATGGCCAACGGCGCGATCGTTGTGGGAAGCAAGGGAAAGGTGCTTCAGATCAACGATGCCGCAAAAAGGATACTGGAGATCGGAGACGACCAGATGCAGTCCTTTTTGGTGGGGATGGATGAAGCAAGTGAGGAAAATACCGCGTTTTATGATTGTATCGTGGATGCGATCTATGATAAGAATATAACCAATCATAAAAAGGTGCCTTTTGTTTCACCCAGCGGACAAAAATACAGTCTTCACGTGACCAGTTCTTTTTTTGAACTGCAGGATGAAGAGGAAAGGGAATCGTCATCACATTTGCCGATGAGACAAAAGAAGATATGCTGATCCTGAAACGGAATGATTCCATGACGGTTCTGGTCGGCGCGGTTTTCGTTGTGTGTCTGTGGGTATTTACGATCGCTTTGTACCGCTTTTTGCAGGATCCGTTCCCGACACAGTATCTTTCCAGACTATGTGAGTTCTTATCCTGCTGCATGCTGGGTATCTTTTTGAAGTTTACGAGCTTTACCGTTGCCGATATGGGTCTTAAGAGCAAACATCTGAAAAAGGATCTGAAAGAGGCAGCTATTGTTGCGGTCTGCCTGCTGTTGTTTATGATCATTTTGAAAGTTGTATTTATACAGCTCGGCAGCGGCTATTTTGCAGGTGAAACCGCTTTCTGGAAATATGACGACAGACCGGCATATTTGGTTGAGTACATTTTTATCGCTCTGTTCCAGGAATTTCTGGCGCGTTGCTGCATGCAGGAAAACCTTCACAGGATACTGGATTCCTATAAATACGGAGATGCGGTTGCAATCGCTGTTTCATCCCTGATCTTTGGCGTTTTCCATCTGCATTACGGATTGTTTTATATGATCGGCGCGGCAGTTCTGATGGGATCTCTCGGAATTATCTATAAGCATCAGAGAAGCATCTGGGGCACCTACATAGTGCATTATATTTTCGGAATCGCAGGTCAGTGTCTGCATTGGATCTAGAATGATGAGTAAAGGATTTAGAGGAGACTGCCGGTCAAGGTGGTCTTACAGCACTTCCCGATTTTGACGACAACAGGAAAAAAAGTGATTGACACACAAGATCTTTCTGTGCTACGATGCAAAAAACCGTTGATGAAGAGTAAGTAGGTTCGGTCAAATCTTTCAAAGAGAGTCGCAGGCGGTGGGATTGCGGCAAAGATCCCGGATTGAATGGACTTCTGAGGGCAACCTGAAATGCATTGCAGAGTATGGGAGACGGAGTTTCGGAACTTCGTAAACAAAATCCGGCGTATGAAGACAGAAATGTCGAGTATGCACTAAGTGGGTATGAAAATACCAAGCCGGGTGGCACCGCAGGAAGAAGATCTTACCTGTCCCAGCGAAAAGACGCAGGGACAGGTTTTTTTTGTTTATCTTTTGGTTGCTGCGAAGCAGTGACCGGATGGGCGACGAATGATCTGTCCTATTATCAATCACAATCACATAATAAGGAGGCAAAAACATGAGCAAAGAAATTCCCTACAAGATCTATTTATCAGAAGATGAGATGCCAAAGCAATGGTATAACGTTCGTTCCGACATGAAGAACAAGCCCGCGCCGCTGTTAAATCCGGGCACAGGCCAGCCCCTGACGGCTGAGGAGCTTGAGCCGATCTTCTGTAAGGAGCTGGTGGCACAGGAGCTGGATAATGATACGCCCTATGTGGATGTTCCGGAAAAGATTTTGAATTTCTACAAAATGTACCGTCCCTCACCGCTGGTACGTGCTTATTGCCTTGAGGAAAAACTCGGCACT